>NZ_JAAGPO010000001.1:0-231773 GCF_017104825.1 Burkholderia sp. Ac-20345
GCCCGGCGAGCATGCGCAGCAACGTCGACTTGCCGCAGCCCGAGCTGCCGAGCAAGGCGAACAGCTCGTTCTTCGCGATCGTCAGGTTCACGTTGTCGACGGCGGTGCTGTCGCCGAATTTCTTCACCACGTTTTCGATGCGGACGAACGTGTCGTTCGGCTTGAGCATGCTCGTCGCCGGGCGATGCATCGCATCAGGTGTACTGAATGAATCCCGTTTCATGATGGTCCGTTTTAGGCAGGTAAGCGAATCTCAGGCGTCAGGCGCGACCGGTCCGACGGTCGCGCGGTGCTGGCGGAGAGGGATCGAGCGATTCCTCTTCCGGAACGAATGGCGCAGCGAAACAGGTGTGGGCAAGCGCACGGCGATCGGCGGCAGTCAGTCTCGATCGACCGGAGCCGCCGCGTTGGCTGTCATGAAGATTTCATCGGTTTTCATCGGGCTTTCCGCACGTTTCTGTCGTCTCCAGTGCGAATTTTTAAACCCGTCAAAAACCTTTTGGATCGCGGATTTCCGTTTCGGACATTGAACGGGATCGATGTTTGAGGAGGCGGGAAAACGGGGGCACGAGCCGGCCCCGTGCAGCAGCGCGGGCGCCCGGCGGCACGGGTGCCGCCGGGTAAAACGGAGGGTGGGGAAAACGAGCAGCCGGGAGGCTGCCTCGCGCGGCCGGAGCGCCGCGCGGGTCACGTCACTTCGCGTTCAGTTCCTTCCAGCGCCGGTAGACGTTGATCGCGTCGCCGTGCTTCTGCTGCACCATCGGCAGCCGGCGTTCGCCGATCGGCTTCGCATATTCGGCGTAGAACGTGTCGAGTTCGAAATACTTGCGGTCGTCGCGGTAGAACGGCGCGTAGTCCTCGCGCGTCGTGATGTAGATCACACGCTTCGGGCTGCAGTAGTACAGCGAGCCGAGACACATCGGGCACGGGCTCGCGAGGATATAGATCTCGCAATCGGTCAGGTGCTCGGTGCCGAGCTTGCGGCATGCGTCGCGCACCGCGAGGATCTCGGCATGCGCGGTCGGGTCGCTGGTCTGCGCGACGAGGTTCGGGCTCTCCGCGACGATCTCGCCGTCGCGGACGATTACCGTCGCGAACGGGCGGCCGCCCTCCTCCACGTTCTTCATCGCAAGATCGATCGTGCGTTTCACAAAATCCATGGCTGCGTCCTCGTCGAAACGGAATGGCGGGAACGTGCGCCGGCCGGCGGCCGGTGCACGTCGAGCGGAAGACTATGCGGCACCGCTGCCGCGGCGCCGCGCCGGCGTCAGAACGGCTTGGTCGGCAGGTACTTGCCGTCGAGCGTGATCACCGCGCGCGAACCGCCTTCGGGATCGTCGACCTTCTTCACGTCGAGCCGGAAATTGATCGCGCTGATGATGCCGTCGCCGAACTTCTCGTGAACGAGCGCCTTCAGCGTCGTGCCGTACACCTGCAGCATTTCGTAGAAGCGGTAAATGGTCGGATCGGTCGGCACGCGATCGTCGATGCTGCCGCGCAGCGGGATCGACTGCAGCAGCAGCACCGCGTCGTCGTCGAGGCCGAGCTTGTCGGCGACGCAGCGTGCCGCTTCCGCCGGCAGCGCATGCTGGCCGAGCAGCGCGGCCGTCACGAACGCTTCGCTCAGGCCCGTACCTTCGGTGAGCTGCGCGAACGACAGGTTCTTGCGCGCCTTCGCAAGCACGACGGTTTCGGCAAGCGCGTGGCGGGCGGTCTGGGTGTGCTGGGACTGGATCATGGCAATTCCTCGTGGTTGGGTAGGGGCGATTCAGGCCGCGACGGGAAGCGTCGCGGGTGTGGCGCGGACCTCGGGATGGTCCGCCAGGGAGACGAACCGGCCGCTCGCGCCGTCGTAGGCGTCGATGCAGCCCGATTCGATGTCGTAGATCCAGCCGTGCAGTGCGAGCCGCCCTTCTTCGAGCGCAAGCCGCACGGCAGGGTGCGTCTTCAGGTTCGCGAGTTGTGCGACGACGTTCTCGCGCACCATCGAGTCGATCCGCTCGCGTTCGCTGCGATGCGTGCGCGCCTCGTTCACGACGCGCGCCGAATCGGCGTAGCGCAACCAGTGGCCGACGGCCGGCATGTGGTCCATGCACTGGCAGGTGGCGATCGCGGTCATCGCGCCGCAATCGGAATGGCCGCAGATCACGACGTCGGTCACGCGCAGCGCGGCCACTGCGTATTCGACCGACGCCGACACGCCGCCCGGCTCGGGGCCGTACGACGGCACGATGTTGCCGGCGTTGCGGATCACGAACAGGTCGCCCGGTTCGCGCTGCGTGACGAGTTCGGGCACGAGCCGGCTGTCCGAGCACGAAATGAACAGCGCACGCGGGTTCTGGCTGCGCGCGAGATCGCGGAACAGCGCGGCGCGTTCCGGATAGGCGTCGCGCTGGAACTTCAGGAAGCCTTCGATGATGTCCTTCATCGTGTGTTCTCCGGTGTGGGTGAAATCGATGAAGGGCAGGTTACGCCGGACTTCCAATAACGTAAAAGACTGATTTATGATCTAGTGGATAAGCAGGACTTATAGGAACCGCCATGCTGCTACGCCATATCCACTACTTCCTGGCCGTCGCCGAGCACCGCAGCTTCACGCGCGCGGCCGCCGCGCTGCACGTGTCGCAGCCCGCGCTGTCCCAGCAGATTCGCCAGCTCGAGGAGACGCTCGGCGCGCAACTGTTCGACCGCACCGGGCGCGTGACGCGACTGACCGACGCCGGCGACGTGTATTTCCGCTATGCGCGGCAGGCGCTGCACGATCTCGCGGAAGGCCGGCGCGCGATTCACGACGTGCAGGATCTGAGCCGCGGCTCGCTGCGAATCGCGGTCACGCCGACCTTCACGAGCTATCTCGTCGGGCCGCTCGTCGAGGCGTTTCACGGCCGCTATCCGGATGTATCGCTGTCGGTGCGGGAGATGTCGCAGGAACGCATCGAGGCGCTGCTCGTCGACGACGAGCTCGATGTCGGTATCGCTTTCGAGGAAGTGCAGACGGCGGATATCGAAGCGCAAACGCTGCTGGTCGAAACGCTCGCGCTCGTCGTGAACCGCGAGCATGCGTTCGCCGGGAAGCGCAAGGCCGGCCTGCGCGCACTGCACGACGCGCCGCTCGTGCTGCTCACGGCCGAGTTCGCGACACGCGTGCAGATCGACCGATATTTCCGCGAGCACGACGTGCAGCCGCGCGTGCTGATGGAAGCGAATTCGCTGGGGGCGGTGATCGAGATCGTGCGCCGCACGAACCTCGCGACGCTGCTGCCCGCGACGATCGCGACCGGGCACGACGATCTCGTCGCCGTCGCGCTCGATCCGGCCGTCCTGCGGCGCACGGCCGTGCTGCTGCAGCGCAAGGGGGCGTACCGGAGCGCAGCTGCGCGCGCGTTCGTCGAACTGGCGCTCGCGCAGCAGGCGGGGAAAGGGAAAAAGGAAGGCGAACCACGCCCGGCACGTTCGAGGACGGCCGGGCAATGAACGCCAGCGGTGCCCCGGACCGGGGCAGGAACTCGCGTCAGTTGTACCCGAGAATCGCCACCGCCGCGACGTCCGGCCGGTCGATCGTATTCCCGACGAGCGACGTCATCGGCTCCTGCAGCACGGCCTGATACGACGTCACGCGCGCTTCGTCGGGCACACCCGCGTCATCCGGTGCCGGTTCGTCGAACGCGGCATCGAAACCGCTGTAAAACCCCGATTGCTTCTGCAAAAAGGTCATCTCCACTCCTTTACCTGATCATGTTTTAGATGTTCTAACCGACTTGCTTCAATGCCGCCGCATGCACCGGCGTGCCGTCATGCGCGGCCTCCGATCGTGCCAGCTGCGCACGCGTGCGCCGCGTGATGTGAATCACCGCGAACACGACCGGCGCGATCAGCAGGCCTTCCGCCAGTTCGGGATCGACCGGAAGGTTCATCACGTGCAGCGCCTTGAACGCCGCCGTCGCGAGCGACAGCACGTAGTACGAAATGGCCGCCACCGACAGCCCTTCGACCGCGTGCTGCAGATGAAGCTGATTGCGCGCGGTGCGCTCCATGCCCGCCAGCAGGCGCGTCACGTCCTTTTCCTGCGCGAGGTTCACGCGCGTGCGCAGCAGGTCGACCGCCCGCGCGATCCGTGCGGCGATCTGCTCGTGGCGTGCCCATACGCTGCGGCAGGTTTCCATCGCGGGCGCAAAGCGCCGCTCCATGAATTCGGCGATCGTCGGCATTCCTTCGATGCGCTCCTCGCGCAGCTCGTGGATGCGCGCCAGCACGAGCTTTTCGTACGCCCGCGACGCACTGAAGCGCGCGCCCGATCCCGACAGCGATTCGACCCGCACCGCGAGATGCGTGAGCTTGACGAGCAGCGCGGTGTCGTCGCCGTCCGCGCCGCTCGCGTCCATCCGCTGCATCAACGCGTGCAGCGCCGCGTGGATCTCGTCGAGCTCGCGGCTCATCCGGCGCGCGACGGGCAGCGCCAGCAGCGCCATCATCCGGTAGGTTTCGATTTCATACAGGCGCTGCAGCAGCCGGCCGCCCTGCTCCTCGCGGAAATCCTCGTCGACGACGAGAAAGCGCATGAAGCCGTCGTCGCGTACGTGCCAGTCGCAGAACACCTTGCCGCCGCCGAGCACGTTGCTGCCGACGAGCGCGGGGCCGTCGATCCAGCGGCGCAGGTCGCCGCAGACGAGCCGCGCGGCGTCGCCGGTCAGCAGCTCCATGCGCACCGCGACGAAGCGGATGCCGGCCAGCCGCGCGAACCACGCGGCCGGAATGCCTTCGATCGCGAGATCGTCGAAATAGCCGGTGTCGCGACGCGGCGCGACGAACGTGAAGGTCGAGAATTCGGTGTGGCGCTCCCACTTCAGGTGCCAGCCGCTCGGCGACTGCACCGCATAGTGTGTCGCGCCTTCGTGCGGCGCGGGGATGCCGGTATCGCGGCACAGCGCGTGCAGCAGCGTTTCGTGGATGTCGGGCTGGCCGTCCGCATAGATCGCGTAATGCGTGAGCGACACGGCTTCGGCGAGCCGCAGGAACGGCCGGGCATGCAATTCCGCGGCCAGTGCGGCGCGCAACGGATGGTCCATCATCGATACACCACGCTTTCCTGTTCAGTCCTGCACGCCGGATCGACCGGCCCGAACGCCGCGCCACCCTCGGGCGAAACGTCAGCGTGATCGCACTATGGCAGACACACAGTAACAATAAAAACGCATAATGCTGATCGTTACGTTCAGTTTTCCTGATACCCATGAAGATGCTCGATCACGACGTGCTGGCCACCGTCGTCGCCGTCGCGGAAACCGGCAACATGACCCGCGCCGCCGAGGCCGTGAACCGCTCGCAGTCGGCCGTCAGCATGCAGATCAAGAGCCTGGAAGACGCGATCGGCCGGCCGCTGTTCGTGCGCAAGCCGCGCAGCATCGTGCTGACGCGCGAAGGCGAGGTGCTGCTGGGATTCGCCAGACGAATGCTGGCGCTGCGCGACGAGGCCTGGGCGGCCGTGGTGCGGCCGGAAGTGACCGGCAAGGTCGTGATCGGCGTGCCGGACGACTATGCGTCGTCGCTGCTGCCGTCGGTCCTGAAGAAATTCTCGGCGACCTACCCGAAGGTCGAGATCCAGGTGATGGGGCTGCCGAGCAGCGCGCTCGCGCCGCTGATCAAGGACGGCACCGTCGATCTCGTGTGCGGCACGCGCATCAAGGGGCTGTCCGGCGACTTCATCCGCCACGAGCCGATGGCGTGGGCCGCGATGACGAACGGGCCGCGCGTGTGGGAAGAGCGGCCGCTGCCGATCGCGGTGTTCATGCCGGGCAGCGTCGCGCGCGAGAACGCGATCCGCAGCCTGGAGCGCGCGAAGGTGCCGTACCGCACCTCCTATGAAAGCCCGAGCCTGCTGGGGCTGCTCAGCATGGTCGAGGCCGGCCTCGCGGTCGCGCCGCTCGCGCGCTGCGCGATTCCCGCGCAACTGTCGATGCTCGGCCGCACGCACGGGCTGCCCGACCTGCCGCCGCTCGAGCTGATCCTCGCGCGCAGCACGAAATCGAAACGGCCGCCGTGCGACTTTCTCGCGGAACAGCTGATGGAAGACCTGCAGCGGCAGACCGGGCAAACCGGCGACGCGTGATCAGCGCATCGCGCCGAACCCGGCCGCGCCCAGCGCCGCGTTGACGTTCGCGGCCACCGCATCGACGAGCGCTTCGAGCGTATCGCCGCGCACCTGCGCGTGTTCCGGCGCGAGGTGCTCGGTGCGTTGCCAGCCCCACTGCGCGCCCGACGCGACCGACAGCGTCGCGCCGAACCGGTTGCCGTGGCGCAGGCCGAAGGTACTCACGCGCCGCCCGGCCACATAGTCCTGTTCGGGCAGACAGAGCCGGATCTCGACCGCGACCTGGTCGCGATCGTTGACGCGCGCGGCCGGGCTCACCGTCGCGGCGAACACCTTGCCGATCCGCCAGGTCACGCAGGTTTCCCACGCCGCGAGCGGCCCGCCGTCCGCGTCGACCCGCTCGGTGTCGACCGACCACTGATGCCTGTCGGGCACGACGATCGCCTGATGCAGCAGCACTTCGGCCACGCGCACCGTCGTCACGAGCTGACGCGCGAGCTGCTGGCCCGACGGCAGCGACGCCGTCCGTACGCGACGGTTTGCCGGCCGAGCGACCGGCACTTCTTCCGCGAGGTACATGGACACTCCGTATTCAGGATCGGCGCCGCGCACGCGGTGTCGCTCGCCTGTCCGTTATCCGAGGGCGGACAGCACGGCGACCGGCGATCGGGCGGCGGATCACACGACGCACAAGCGAACGGGCAACGCCCGCCGCCGCTTCACCGCGCCTTCGGCCCGAGACGCAAACGGCGCGCAACCGGCCCGATCACCGCATCGGCCTGCTGCGCGATCAGCATGTGCAGCGTGAAATCCAGGTCTTCCGGTGCGATGTCGAAGTGGACGTGAACCACGTCGCGCACGGCACGCGCGCTGACGACGTACACGCCGAGCGGGGAATGCAGCAGCGCCGCGAGCCGCGCGTGCGCGAGTTCGCCGGAATCGGCCGTCAAGGTGACGGGCAACTGCAGGCGCGGGCGCGGCGGCGGGAACGGAATGACGTTGTTGCGTGCGCCGGCGCGCAACCGGCGGCCGGCGACATCGAAGGCGGGAACGGGATGAATGAAGGTCATGGAGCGGACGGAAGCCGTCTCGGCTGTTCGACACATCCCCAGCTTAGAAGAGACCGCATAAACGTCGTGCAAAAAAACGCGCCGCCGATGCAAAAAACGGCATGGGGATACAACACGTCACCGGCCGGCGGCCGGCCTCGCAGTCGTCATGCGTGCGCGGCGGTCGCGCGCCACGACTCGCGTCAACCTCGCCTGCGCTGCGTTCGCGCCTGCGTTCGCCCCGTTACGCGGCGAACGCCTCGAGCGACGCGCGCCGCCGCTCGTCGACCATCGATTCGATCAGCGACACCAGATCGTCGGTCAGCGGATCGCAGATGCCCGGCGAGCGATGCAGTTCGAGATCGGCCGCCGGCAGCGACGGAAAGCCGTCCGCCTCGTCGAGCACGCGCCAGTTCTCGGGCAGCGTGCAGCGATCGATCATCGTCACGGCCGCGCCGTGGTTCACCGCGATCTTGATGCCGGTCGGGCTCTGGCTCGTGTAGACGACATGAAACGACCGGTCGGCCGTCGCGAGCGCCTGCAGCCCGCGCTGCCGGTAGCAGCACGTTTCCGGGAACAGCGCGAGCGGCACCGACGCATGGCTGTCGAGCGCGAAGTCGCGGTGCGCGGCCCACACGACGTCGTGCCGGCCGAGCACCCGCCCGCCCGCGCCGGGCCCATGCCGTACGACGAGCGCCACGTCGAGCTCGCCGGCCTGCAGCCGTTCGAGCAGTTCGAGCGACATCCGGCAATGCACGTGCAGGCGCGCGCCCGGCCGCCTCGCATAGAACGACTTCAGCAGGTCGGGCAGCCACAGCTCCGCGTAGTCCTCGGGCAGCCCGAAGCGCACGACACCGCGGTCGCTGCTCGCCTGCTTCAGCGCGAGGATCGCGTCGTTCTGCACCTGGATGATCCGGCGCGCATGGATCAGGAAGTTCTCGCCGTCGCGCGACAGTTCGAGCCGCCGGCTGTTGCGCATGAACAGGTGCGTGTCGAGCCGCTCCTCGAGCGTGCGGATGCGCAGGCTGATCGTCGATTGCGTGCGATGCAGTTGCCGGGCCGCCGCGGTGAAGCCGCCGCTCTCGACCACGGCGACGAATGCCCGGATCAGCTCCGGATCGAGCGAACTGAGCTTCGACCAATCGGGCTTTTGAATGGCAGCCATCGAAATTACTCGCTTTCGAAAAAAGAAGGGAAGACGAAAGATAGGGCTCGGAGTACGCCGATTGTTGTCCAGATGCGCCCGGCCCTCCAACCCCTGCCCGGGTATGACAAACCCGGAGCCGGTACGCGAATGTCCGCCCGCCGATCCCGCCCCGTCCGCCGTCACGGCATCGGCCGAGGCCCGCCCGGCGGGCGTCCGCGAGCCGGCCCCAGGGCTTTCCCGGAGACGACGAAAACTCATAGCCCGATCAGAAAACATCGATTCACCGGCCGTGCCGCGGCCCACCACAATCGCCTCACACCCAACTTCAACGACGAGACACCGCAATGACCGCATCCCAACCCAGGCAGCTTTACATCGGCGAAGGCTTCGAAGGCCCCGGCGTCAACCTCGCGCACATCAACGTGCTGGTCGGTCCGCGCAACGGCCCGGCGGGCCAGGCGTTCGCCACCGCACTCGCGACGCCGTCGGCCGGCCACGCACCGTTCGTCGTGATCGCGCAGCCGGGCGTGCCGACCAAGCCGCTCACGCTGTATGTGAACAAGGCGCAGATCGCCAACGATTTCCATGGCAATGCCACGTGGGGCGCATCGCAGGCCGGCATCGCGAAGGCCGTGGCCGAAGCGCTCGAGAACGGCACGCTGCCGCCCGAAGCGGAGAACGACTGGGTCGTCGTGTCGGCGAACTGGGTGAACCCGCAGACCGACGATCTCGACGCCGTGTTCGAGAACAACTATCGCGCGTGCTGCAGCGCGATCGTCGCCGCGATGGAAGGGCTGCCGCATCGCGACGCGGTGTTCGCCGCCGCGCGCGACGTGTCGAACCCGTTCTACACCCCGAAGAAAAACTGACGACGACAAGCGGCCGACACAAAGCCGCACCTGGAGGAAACATGGAATACGTCCGCCTCGGCCAGTCCGGCCTGAAGGTGTCCCGCCTGTGTCTCGGCACGATGAACATGGGCACCCCCGAATGGAAGCCCTGGATCTTCGACGAAGCGCAGAGCGAGCCGATCGTGCGCCGCGCGCTCGACGCCGGCGTCAACTTCATCGATCTCGCGGATTTCTATTCGACGGGCGTCGGCGAGGAAGTGGTCGGCCGCATCCTGAAGCGCAACGCGCGCCGCGAGGAGCTCGTCGTGACGACCAAGGTCGGCTACGACATGGGCAGCTATCCGAACGCGGGCGGCCATTCGCGCAAGCACGTGCTCGACGGCATCGACGGGTCGCTGAAGCGGCTCGGGATGGATTACGTCGACATCTTCATGCTGCACTTCTTCGACGTGAACACGCCCGTCGAGGAAACGATGAGCGCGATGCACGACATCGTGCGCGCGGGCAAGGCGCGCTATATCGGCGTATCGACGATGTACACGTGGCAGTTCGCGAAGATCATGCAGGCCTGCGAACGAAACGGCTGGGACAAGCCGATCAACATGCAGCTGCAGCTGAACCTCGCGTATCGCGAGGAAGAGCGCGAGATGGTGCCGTACTGCATCGACCAGGGCGTCGGCGTATCGGTGTTCAGCCCGCTCGCGCGCGGCCTGCTCACCTGCGAACCGCAATCGACGCGCAACCAGACCGACTTCTTCACCGCGCAGATGTACGGCGATGCATCGTCGCTCGCGATCGCGGAATCGGTCGCGAAGGTCGCGAAGCGCCGCGGCGTGCCGCCCGCGCAGATCGCGCAGGCGTGGGTGCTGAGCCGCCCCGGCATCGCGAGCATGCTGGTCGGCGCGGATTCCGTCGCGCAGTTCGACAGCGCGCTCGGCGCGCTCGAAACGCAGCTCACCGAAGAAGAGCTGCACGAGCTGGAACGCAACTACACGCCGTGCGACCTGATCAACGACTACACGGCCGGCAAGCGCATCGCGCGCGCGTCGCGTCCGGCGCAGGGCAGTTTCGCGACGGACTGAAGGGCTAACGGATAGATGTACTGAGAGGCTCCGAGGCATTGAAGGAACGACACACAATGAACGAATTTCTGAGGACCGGCCATTTCATCGGCGGCGAATGGCATGAATCGCATGGCGCGAGCGATGCAACCTACCCGGTGCTGAACCCCGCGACCGGCGACACGATCGCGAAGGTCGCGAAAGGCGGCGCCGACGACACGCAACGCGCGATCGACGCCGCCGCGCACGCGTTTCCCGCGTGGCGCGCACTGACCGCAAAGGAACGCGGCGCCCGCGTGAAACGCTGGGGCGAGCTGATGCTCGAAAACCGGGATGCGCTCGCCGAACTGCTGACGCGCGAGCAAGGCAAGCCGCTCGCGGAAGCGCGCGGCGAAGTCGCGTACGCGGCGAGCTTTCTCGAATGGTTCGCGGAAGAAGCGAAGCGCATGTACGGCGACGTGATCCCGAGCCCGAAGCCGAATTCGCAGATCGTCGTCACGCGCGAGCCGGTCGGCGTCGTCGCGGCGATCACGCCGTGGAATTTCCCGCTGGCGATGATCACGCGCAAGGCCGGCCCCGCGCTTGCGGCCGGCTGCACGATGGTGCTGAAGCCGTCCGAGGAAACGCCGCTGTCGGCGTTCGCGCTCGCGGTGCTCGCCGAGCGCGCGGGCGTGCCGGCCGGCGTGTTCAACGTCGTGTCGGGCGACGCGGTCGCGATCGGCGAAACGCTGACGAGTTCGTCCGTCGTGCGCAAGCTGTCGTTCACGGGCTCGACGCGGGTCGGCAAGCTGCTCGCGAAGCAGTCGGCCGACACGCTGAAGAAGCTGTCGCTCGAACTCGGCGGCAACGCGCCGTTCATCGTGTTCGACGATGCCGACCTCGATGCGGCGGTCGAGGGCGCGATCGCGTCGAAGTTCCGCAACACCGGACAGACCTGCGTGTGCGTGAACCGCTTCCTCGTGCAGGACGGCGTGTACGACGCGTTCACGCGCAAGCTCGCGGACGCGGTGCGCAAGCTGCGCGTCGGCAACGCGCTCGCGGGTGAAGTCGACCAGGGGCCGCTGATCAACGAAGCGGCCCTCGGCAAGGTCGAACGGCATGTGGCCGACGCCACCGCGAAGGGCGCGCACGCGCTCACCGGCGGCAAGCGTCATGCGCTCGGCGGCACGTTCTACGAGCCGACCGTGCTGACCGGCATGACGGCCGACATGCTGATCGCCGAAGAGGAAACCTTCGGCCCCGTCGCCGGCTGCTTCCGCTTCACGACCGAGGAAGAGGCCGTGGCCGCGGCCAACGACACGCCATTCGGGCTGTCCGCGTACTTCTACACGCGCGACCTCGGCCGTGCATGGCGCGTGTCGGGTGCGCTGGAGAGCGGGATGGTCGGCGTCAACGACGGGATCATCTCGACCGAAGTCGCGCCGTTCGGCGGCGTCAAGCAATCGGGGCTCGGCCGCGAAGGCTCGAAGTACGGCCTCGACGAATACGTGGAACTCAAGTACACGCTGATGGCCGGCCTCGGCCGCTGACCACCGGCCGCTCCCCGCGGTCGATCCGCGCCGCGCGCCGTCCGGCCGCGCGGCGCCTCGCACGGCACTCGCGGCGGCGTTCCGCCTGCGTGCGCCGCCGTGCGCCCGATAACAATCCAGGAGGCAGCTTGACTCAAGCCAACGTTCAATCCGGCACCGCGCGCGCATTGCCGCTGTCGCGTGGCGCCGATGCGCCGAACCGCCCCGTCGCGCTCGACGACGTGCCGCTCAACCGCTTCCACGTGAAGATCGCCGGCCTGACGTTCGGCGCGCATTTCACCGAGGGCTACACGCTCGGCACGATCGGCTATGCACTCGCCGCGCTCGGCAAGCAGATGCCGATCGATGCGTTCTGGATGGGGATGATCGGCAGCTCGGCGCTGATCGGCATCTTCTTCGGCAGCCTCGTGTTCGGCTGGCTGTCCGACCGCATGGGCCGGCAGAAGATCTTCCTGACGAGCTTCGTGATCATCACGGCGGCCGCGTTCGCGCAGTTCTTCGTCACGTCGCCGCTCGAACTGTGCATGCTGCGCGTGCTGATCGGCTTCGGGATGGGCGGCGACTTCACGGTCGGCCACGCGATCCTCGCCGAATTCTCGCCGCGCAAGCATCGCGGTGCGCTGCTCGGCTCGTTCAGCGTGATCTGGACAATCGGCTATGTCGCCGCGAACGTGCTCGGCCTCGCGTACAGCGACGTCACGCCGGACGCCTGGCGCTGGCTGCTCGCGTCGGCTGCGTTGCCTGCGCTGATCGTGCTGGTGCTGCGGATCGGCACGCCCGAATCGCCGCGCTGGCTGCTCGGCAAGGGCCGCGTGCAGGAAGCGCGTGCGATCGTCGCGAAGCATTTCGGGCCGCACGTGATGCTCGACGGTTCGACCGAGCCGCATGCGTACGGCGGCTTCGCGCGGCTGTTCCAGCGTGACCTGATCCGCCGCACGATTTTCAACTGCGCATTCTTCATGTGCCTCGTGATTCCGTATTTCGCGATCTACACGTTCCTGCCGACGATCCTGAAGACGATCGGCCTCGCCGAAGGTTTCGGCGCCGACCTGCTGCTGAACGGCTTCCTCGTGCTCGGCGCGCTGATCGGCATCTGGCTGACGATCCGGCTGTCGCGGCGCGGCTTCCTGATCGGCTCGTTCGCGGTGACGTGCGCGTCGCTCGTCGCGCTGGCCGTGCTGCCGTCGTCGGCGGCCATCGCGATGATCGTCGCGTTCGCGATCTTCACGCTGACGATGTCGGCGTTCAGCAATCTCGTCGGCGTGTTCCCGCCGGAGTGCTTTCCGACCGAGGTGCGTGCGAGCGGCGTGGGTCTCGCGATCGCGTGCAGCCGGCTCGGTTCGGCGATCGGCACGTTCCTGCTGCCGGTCGGTATCGCGACGCTCGGCTTTCACGCGACGATGTTCGCGTTGGCGGGTGTGCTGCTGGTGGGGATGATCGTGTCGATCGCGTGGGCGCCGGAGACGAAGCATCTGACGCTGGAGGAGGCGTCGGGGCATTGAGGTGGCGGGGGCGGGTTCGGCTACGCAGGGCAGCCAACCCGCCATAGGCCTGGCCGTTTGGTGGACTCGGCCGACAGGAGGCGCGGCGATATGCTGGGTGCGTTCCGTTTCTCGTCCACCGCCATGCCCGCTCAACCTGTCGATCTCAGTCACGTGTTGCCGTACGAGACGACGTACTTCGACGATCGGCTCGAGGTCAATCGAAACGATCTGGATATCTCCACGTTTCTTGGTGTGAACGGCGACGTCCCCGACGAACTGCTCGTTTCGTTGTGCGGAGCGCCTGCCGGATCGGACATTCAAACCTATCTCGACAGCAGAGGCCGGTTGACCTTCTCGGTCACGAACCCCACCTGGATCCGATCCGAAAACCGCGTGTCGGTACGTCGAGAATCGGACACATCCCTACTCGAACTCAAGACAATCGATCTCGTCGATCACGCAATCGCGGGATTCGGTGCGGCGATGCTGTGGCGGATCGTCAGGGCGTCTGATACGTTGGGCATCACCCGAATCATTGCATTCGCAGCGGGGGGCCGGAAGGCAGCGCCCAAACCGGGCGGGCGCCGGCTATTCGGGTACTACGCATGGCCACGATTCGGTTTCGACGCGCCCATTCCCGACAAGCGCGGTGATGAAGCGGCGCTGTTCCAGTATTTCCAGGGGCACCCGGTCGGTCTTGCCGACGGATCGCTCCGGTCGCTGCGTGCGCTTTATGCAACGCGATTCGGGAGAGATTTCTGGCGCGTAGCGGGATCACATCGCTGGATGACATTCGACGTCACACCGCACGGCACGTCCGTACAGGCACTGCAAAGATACTTGATCGAAAAGGGGATTTACGAATGAACGCAAAGCACACGCCGATTGCCGGATTCCGGGTCACGCGCCCCACGGCGAAGCGCGGCCGGCCAGCGAGCCGGCATCGTCTCGCCCTCAGCTCCGAAGCCAGGCAACTCCTCGATGCACTCGTCGCAAACGAACTCCATCACAGCCTGGCACGCGTCATGTGCAAGTCCGCCGTCGGGCACGACACGCGGCCGGACGACATGCCGGTATCCCCGCCGCGACGCGCCGTCTTCAACGTCGGGCGTATCGATCTCTCGAAGTGCCAGATGCCGGTCGAAACGATCGCCGACATAGAATTCTGGGGGCGCCGGGAAACACTCATGCACTTCGGGCACGACCCCGACCGGTAGCCGGCAACGACGAGAAGAAGCCGCATGGCCCGGGCCGTCAACGATCGTGACTTTCGCGGTTCCTGGTAACGATCGTTGACAGACGCCAACACCCCGAGAACTGCACGACAGGCGCGTACTGATCCGATTGTTTCCACGGAGGAATCAGCCGCGTCCCAAGCCCCCTACCCCCTCCTCCCCGCCTGCTCCCGCAACCACGCGGCAAACGCGACCACCGGCTCGACCGCGACGCTCTCCGGCTCGACATCGAGCCAATACCCGAACGGCCCGATCGGCTGCACCGGCGACAGCCGCACGAGGCTGCCTTCGCCGATCTCCTCCTCGATCATGTTCAGGTCGACCACCGCGAGCCCCGCGCCCTTGCGCGCCGCGCGGATCGCCTGTTCGAGCGTGGAAAACTCGATGCCGTCGCCGATCCGCGCCAGCGGCACGCCCGCCTGCTCGCACCAGTCGGCCCACAGCGCCAGGCGCTTGCCTTCGTGCAGCACATGCAGCGACGGCAGCCGGCCGAGCAGCACATCAAGCGCATCGCCGCGATAGCGCGGCGCGCCGACGAGCGCATGCCGCTCCATCATCAGCAGCTCCGACTGCATCCCGGCGCGCGCCGCGCGCCCGAAGCGGATGTGGCAATGGCAATCGTCGGCCGGCTCCGTGCGGATCGACAACTCGACGTCGGGCAGCGTCTCCGCGAGCGTGCCGAGCCGCGGCGAAAACCACTGCGTCGCGAACGTCGGCGGCAGCGACACCGTCAGCCGCCGCTTCGCACCCGGCCGCGTGGCGGCGATTTCACCGACGCCGCGCTCGATCGTGTCGAACGCCTGCCCGACGAACGGCAGCAACCGCTGGCCGGCATCGGTCAGGCGCACGCCCCTGTGATCGCGCTCGAACAGCCGCGCGCCGAGCGCTTCCTCGAGCAGCCGGATCTGCCGGCTCACCGCCCCCTGCGTCACGCACAGCGAGACCGCCGCGCGGTTGAAGCTCAGGTGACGCGCGGTCTCCTCGAAAAATCGCAGCGCGATCAACGATGGCAGGCGTCGCATGATGTGTGTCCCTTTCGTTCGTATCGTTCGTGTTGTTGCCGGCCGGCATCGCCGGCCTTCCTGCGGGCAGCCTTGTCGCAACCCGGCGCGCCCTCCGTCGCATCCATTCATCGTCCCCGCGCCCGCGCCACCCGCCTACAATAAGCATCCCGCACCAAACACGACACCGCCCCGTGAGACGCAAGATGCCGGCGCTGAATGCGCTGAAAGCCTTCGAGATGGCCGGCCGCACCGGCAGCTTCACGCGCGCGGCCGAACTGCTCAACGTGACGCAGAGCGCGGTGAGCCGCCAGGTTCGCCAGCTCGAGGGCCAGCTCGGCGAAACCCTGCTCGAGCGCCGCCATCACCAGCTCGAACTGACGGCGGCCGGCCGCGTGCTGCTGCGCGCGCTGCAGCAATCGTTCGACAAGATCGAGCTGACCGTGCGCAGCCTGCAGGAAAAAACCCACCTGAACCGCCTGCGCGCGAACGTGCCGCCCACCTTCGCCGCGCGCTGGCTGATGCCGCGCCTCGGCCGGCTGCGCGACGCGCATCCCGAATTCGAGCTGAGCCTCACGACCCGCATTCACGACAGCCTCGGCGAATCGCGCGTGCTCGACTGCGCGATCCGGTTCGGCGACGGCGAATGGGACGGTTTCGACAACGCACTGCTGATGCAGGAGCAGCATATCGCCGTCTGCGCGCCCGCGCTGTATGCGCGGCTGCGACAGGACGGCGCGCCGATCGACCTGAACCGCTTCACGCTGCTGCACGTGCTCGCCACCGACGACCAGCGCTACCTGACCTGGCAGCACTGGCTGAAGGCCGCCGGCATCGCCGACGTCGACACGCGCGGCGGCTACGAATTCGACCTGCTCGACCATGCGATCCGCGCGGCGATCGACGGCCTCGGGATCACGATCGCCGACCGTCACATGGTCGCGCGCGAACTCGCGACCGGGCAACTGATGCAGGTGCTCAACGTCCACGTCGACGGCCACCAGTCGTACTGGTTCGTCACGCGGCCCGAGCAGACGAACCTGCCGCACATCGTGCAGTTCCGCGACTGGCTGCAGCAGGAAGTGTGGCTCGCGAAGCGCCATCTCGAACCGTCGTCGCCGCTGCCGCAAGTGCCGCTGGCCTAGCGCGCGATCCGTCCCCGGCCGGCTTCGATCACCGGCCGCGGGCGACACCTTACCGGCTTCCCCGCCCGTCCGCATTCGGCCCCGTCGGAAAATACGACAGGCCTTCCCCCGCCCTGCCGCCGGCCCGCGCCACCGCCGCCTTACCGGACGGGCGACTCCAGCCGATTCGTCGAGTAACGTGCGTTTTTCTCATGCTCGGCGCGAAAATAAGTCGTTTGTCGTGCGCTAAACGCATGAACAGAATGGCCTCTGTCCCGTGCCGCGCGTGTCGCCACCCGAAGCGACCCGCCTGCATTCATCGGAGGAGTCACTTCATGCGCACCGAACGCAACTACGTGAACGGCCGTTTCGTCGCCCCGGAAAGCGACACGTTCATCGTCGTCCACAATCCCGCCACCGAAGCGCCGTTCGCACGCGTGCCGGCTGCGACGCCAGCCGACGCGCTCGCCGCCGTCGACGCCGCTGCCGCCGCGCAGAAGGCGTGGCGCAAGCTGCCGAGCGCCGAGCGCGCCGCGTACCTGCACCGCTTCGCCGACGCGCTGACCGCGCGCGCACCCGAGATCGGCGCGGTGCTCGCGCAGGAATCTGGCAAGAGCGTCGAGGACGCATCGAACGAAGCCGTCTACGCGGGCCAGATCACGCGCTACCACGCCGAGTGGGCGCGCCGGATCGAGGGCGAGATCATCCCGAGCGACACCCCCGACGAGAACCTGTTCCTGCAGCGCGAGCCGATCGGCGTCGTCGCGTGCCTGATCCCGTTCAACTACCCCGTCTACACGCTGCTGCGCAAGGTCGCGCCCGCGCTGATCGCCGGCAACACCGTGGTCGTGCGGCCGAGCAACCACACGCCGGTGTCCGCGTTCGAGATCGCGAAGGCTGCCGACGATGCCGGCTTCCCGCCGGGCGTCGTCAACATCCTGACGATGGACCACGCGACGGCCGAAGCGCTGTGCACGCATCCGGCGGTCGGGATGATCACGCTGACCGGCAGCGTGAACGCGGGCCGCAAGGTGCTCGACTACTGCAAGGCGAACATCGCGAAGCCGTCGCTCGAACTCGGCGGCAAGACGCCCGCGATCGTCGAGCCCGACGCCGACCTCGAACGCGCGGCCGCCGCACTCGTCGCGTCGAAGACGACGCACTGCGGCCAGCTCTGCACGGCCATCGAGCGCGTGTACGTGCACGACAGCGTGCACGACCGCTTCGTCGCGCTGCTGAAGGAGAAGATGGCGGCCGTGCGCATCGGCGACCGTGCCGAAGACGCGACGCGGATGGGCCCGCTCGTCAGCGCATCGGCGCGCGCGCACATCCACGGGATGGTCGAACGCGCGATCGCGGCCGGTGCGACGCTCGAAACCGGCGGCGCGATCCCCGACGGCCCCGGCTTCTTCTACCCGGCCACGCTGCTCACCGGCGTGCGGCAGGACATGGAGATCGTGCAGGAGGAAACCTTCGGCCCGATCATGCCCGTGCTGCGCTACACGACGATCGACGAAGCGATCGCGCAGGCGAACGACCATCAGTTCGGCCTGTCGTCGGTGCTCTACACCGAGCACTACCGCACCGCGATGACCGTCGCGAACGCGATCGAAGCCGGCGAGCTGTACGTGAACCGCACGCCGGCCGATCCGTACCAGGGCTTTCACGCCGGCTGGAAGCGCTCGGGGCTCGGCGGCGACGACGGCAAGCACGGGATGCTCGAATTCACGCAGACGCGCCTCGTCGTCATGAAGTACTGACGCCGCAACGCCGACGCACCGTTTCCGGCGCGCGCACCACGACACCACACCGCGCGCGCCGCCCCTGATCCAGCCAGAACATAAAAAACCTGCAGGCGTCCGCTTCAAGGGCGCCTCATGGAGGAAGACATCATGCCGACCCAACCGTCGACGCCCGCCGCGTCGCTCGCGTTGCACGACGACGCACATGCGTCGCAGCATTCGCGTGCACAACGTTACCTGCAACTGCTGCTGCTCGTGATTGCCGCGGGCGCGATCTACCCGATGCTGTATCTGCGGCAGGTGTACCAGCCGACGATGCTGCAGTTCTTCCATATCGACGACGTGCAGCTCGGCTACCTGTATTCGTCGCTCGGCACGATCTTCCTCATCAGCTACCTGCCGAGCGGCTGGCTCGCCGACCGCCTGTCGCCGCGCTGGCTGATCTGCTTCTCGCTGCTCGCCACCGGCGCGCTCGGGCTCGTGTACGCGACCGGGCCGTCGTTCAACACGCTCGTGCTGATCTTCGGCGGCTGGGGGCTGACCACCGGCCTCACGTTCTGGGCCGCCGTGATCAAGCGCGTGAACATGATCGCGGGCCCCGATGAACAGGGCCGCTTCTTCGGGCTGCTCGACGGCGGCCGCGGGCTCGTCGAAGCGCTGCTCGCGACGATCGCGATCACGTTGTTCGCGTACGTGACCCAGGCGCGCGGCGGCACCGATGCGGCCGGCTTCAAGCTCGTCGTCCACCTGTACGCATTCTTCTGTATCGCGCTCGGCGTACTGCTCGCGCTGGTAAAAGATCCGTCGCGCACTGCGGACCGTGCGGCGGGCACGAAGCGCACCAAGGGCAACGTGCTGACCGACCTGAAGACGCTCGCGGCGATCCCCGAGCTGTGGCTCGTCGCGGCGATCGTGTTCTGCGGCTACCAGGTGTTCTGGGCGACCTACAGCTTCTCGGCGTACCTGCACGAAGGCAATTTCGGGCTCAGCGCGACGGCGGCCGGCTTCATCACGACGCTCAAGCTGTGGATGCGCCCCATCGGCGGCATCGGCGGCGGCTTCCTCGGCGACCGCGTGTCGAAGGTGTCCGTGCTGTTCTGGGCGCTGGTGTTCGCCGCGCTGTCGCTCGTCGGGCTGATCGCCGCGCCCCCGCACAGCCCGCAGGCAATGCTCGTCGTGCTCGTGCTGTTCATCGGCATCCTCACCTACGCGATCCGCGGCCTGTACTGGTCGCTGCTCGACGACTGCAAGGTGCCGACGCATTGCGCGGGCCTCGCGATCGGCCTGATCTCGGTGCTCGGCTACTCGCCCGACGTGTTCGTGCCGCTGATCAACGGCTACGTGACTCAGACCTACCCGGGCGCGCACGGCTACCAGCTCTATTTCGGCTATATCGCGGCCATCGCGCTCTGCGGCGCGGGCGCCGCCGCGTACCTCAAACACCGCCTCAACCGCATCCAGGAGTCCGCATGAAGATCGTTTCGCTCGAAACCCATATCGTCGCCGTGCCGCCGCCGCATGTCGGCGGGATGTACTGGATCTTCGTGAAGCTGAAGACCGACGACGGCATCGAAGGCGTCGGCGAGATCTACTCGGCGACGTTCGGCCCGAAGGCGATGGCCCCGATCATCGACGACGTGTTCGAACGCCACCTGCTGAACCGCGACCCGCATCACGTCGAACGGCTGTTCCGCCAGGCGTATTCGAGCGGCTTCACGCAGCGGCCCGATCTCACGATGATGGGCGTCGTCAGCGGCCTCGAGATGGCGTGCTGGGACATCATCGGCAAGGCCGCCGGCAAGCCCGTGTATGAACTGCTCGGCGGGAAGATCCACGAGCGGCTGCGCTCGTACACCTACCTGTACCCAAAGAACGCGAAGGGCGAATACGACTACGACGATCCCGACCTCGCGGCCGAATGCGCAGCCGAGAACGTGAAGCTCGGCTTCACGGCCGTCAAGTTCGATCCGGCCGGCCCGTACACGGCCTACTCGGGCCACCAGCTGTCGCTCGAAGTGCTCGACCGCTGCGAGACGTTCTGCCGAAAAGTGCGCGAAGCCGTCGGCAGCAAGGCCGACCTGCTGTTCGGCACGCACGGGCAGATGGTGCCGTCGTCGGCAATCCGGCTCGCAAAGCGGCTCGAGAAATACGACCCGCTGTGGTTCGAGGAACCCGTGCCGCCCGGCCAGGAAGAAGCGATCGCGCAAGTCGCAAAGCACACGTCGATTCCGATCGCGACCGGCGAGCGCCTGACGACCAAGTACGAATTCCACAAGCTGCTGCAAGCCGGTGGCGCGTCGATCCTGCAACTGAACGTCGCGCGCGTGGGTGGCCTGCTCGAAGCGAAGAAGATCGCGACGCTCGCCGAAGTGCACTACGCGCAGATCGCGCCGCACCTGTACAACGGGCCGGTGGGCGCGGCCGCGAGCATCCAGCTCGCGACCTGCACGCCGAACTTCCTGATCCAGGAAAGCATCATGACGTGGGGCGGCTTCCACGCGGAAGTCGTGAAGACGCCGATCCGCTGGGAAGACGGCTACATCATCCCGTCGAACGAGCCGGGCCTAGGCATCGAGCTCGACATGGACGTCGTGAAGCGCCACACGCCGTACACCGGCGAACGGCTTCACCTGCAGATGGGCGAAAACCCCGTCGACGTGAAGGATCTCGCCCCCGCGAAGGGCTGAGCGCAAAGGACAGACATGAGCTACGACTACATCATCGTCGGCGCAGGCTCGGCCGGCTGCATCCTGGCGAACCGCCTGAGCGAATCGGGCCGGCACTCGGTGCTGCTGCTCGAAGCGGGCGAACGCGACGCATCGTTCTGGTTCAAGGTGCCGGTCGGCTTCACGAAGACCTACTACAACCGCCGCTACAACTGGATGTACTACAGCGAACCCGAGGCGCAACTCGCCGACCGCAAGCTGTACTGCCCGCGCGGCAAGGTGGTCGGCGGATCAGGCTCGATCAACGCGATGGTCTACGTGCGCGGCCAGCGCAGCGACTACGACGACTGGGCGAATGCCGGCAATCCGGGCTGGGCGTACGACGACGTGCTGCCGTACTTCCGCAAGCTCGAAACCCACGCGGCCGGCACGACCGATCCTCAGCATCACGGCGCGACCGGGCCGATCCACATCACGTCGATGAAGGCCGACGTGCATCCGATCGTCCACGAGTTCCTGAAGGGTTGCGGGCAACTGAACCTGCCGCGCACCGACGATTTCAACGGCGCGCAGTTCGAAGGCGCGGGCATCTACGACCTGAACACGAAAAACGGCGAACGCTGCTCAAGCAGCTTCGCGTACCTGCGCCCCGCGCTGGGCCGTTCGAACCTCACGCTGCGCTCGGGCGTGCTCGTGCGGCGCGTGACGTTCGACGGCACGCGCGCGACCGGCGTGGTCGTCGCGGGCGAGCACGGCGACGAAACGCTCGTGGCCAAGCACGAGGTGATCCTCGCGGCCGGCGCGGTCGATACGCCGAAGCTGCTGCAACTGTCGGGCGTCGGCGATCCGTCGCTGCTCGCGCGCGAGCGCGTGCCGCTCGTGCATGCGCTGCCGGCCGTCGGCCGCAACCTGCAGGACCACCTGTGCGTGAGCTTCTACTTCAAGGCGAACCGGCCGACGCTGAACGACGAGATGGGGACGCTCATCGGCAAGATGAAGATCGGCTTGCGCTACCTGCTGACGAAGCGCGGCCCGCTCGCGATGAGCGTGAACCAGGCGGGCGGCTTCTTCCGCGGCACGGACGGAGCGTCGGAGCCGAACATCCAGCTCTACTTCAACCCACTGTCGTACCGGATTCCGAAGAGCGACCGCGCGAGCATCAAGCCCGAGCCTTATTCGGGCTTCCTGATCGCGTTCAACCCGTGCCGGCCGACGAGCCGCGGCACGATCGAGATCGCGTCGAACCGCGCGGAAGATGCCGCGAAGATCCACATCAACGCGCTCACCACGCAGAAGGATCTCGACGAGGCCGTGCAGGGCAGCAAGGTGATTCGTGCGCTGATGCGTGCGCCGGCGCTGAAGTCGATGACCGTCGAGGAAATCTCGCCGGGGCCGCAGGTCGATTCGGACGAAGCGATGCTGCGGTACTTCCGTGAGCAATCGGGGTCGATCTATCACCTGTGCGGCTCGTGCGCGATGGGTCCGGACGCGGCGACGTCGGTGGTCGATGCCTCGCTGCGCGTGCACGGGTTGCAGGCGCTGCGGATCGTCGATGCGTCGGTGTTCCCGAACATCACGTCGGGCAACATCAACGCGCCGACGATGATGGTCGCGGAGAAAGGCGCGGATCTGATCCTGGCGGATGCGGGGCGGGGCGACATGGCCGGCACGCACGCAATCCGGCAGGAGACGGTCGCCCACTGAAGCACCCGGCCCGCGCCACGCGTATCATCGTGCGCGCGTGCCGGCGTTACCCGCCGGCCACCTCATTCGAGGAGGCCACCTCATGCTCGTTACCGTTCACCTGTTCATTTCCAGCGGTCGCTTCCACTCGTTCACTGACTTGCGCGCGTTTATCGACGCGCGCTGCACCGAGGACGGGGACGGCAGTCCTTCGGCGTTCATGACGGAAATCGGCCTGCGCGACTATGAGCCCGGATGCATCGAGGCGATTCATTCGGGCGAGCCCGTTCCCGTCCCGCAACTGCTGAGTGGTGCTTCCGGGGAATCGGCGTGGGTGCATGCCGTTCCTGCCAGCCTCGTCGCCGACAGCGCGATCTGCGTGTACTCGCCCAACATCGTCGCGACACCCGAAAATGCATCGGTAGACTACGTGGGTACCTACGAATTCGACACGCGCGCGGGCTGATTCCGGGCCGGGCGTGCATGAACGCAAAAGGGGCGGCACACCGTGCCGCCCCTTTTGCATGTTGCTGCAATACGTCAATTCACACTCGACCGCTTCTCCACGAACCGCCGCACATACTCATCCGCCGGCCGCGACAGGATATCGTCCGGCGTCCCGACCTGCACGAGCGTGCCGTCGCGCAAAATCGCGATCCGGTCGCCGATGCGCAGCGCTTCGTCGAGATCGTGCGTGATGAACACGATCGTCTTCGACAGCGTCGCCTGCAGTTCGAGCAACTGATCCTGCATCTCGGTACGGATCAGCGGATCGAGTGCGGAAAACGCCTCGTCCATCAACAGCACATCGGTATCGGCCGCCAGCGCACGCGCCAGCCCGACACGCTGCCGCATCCCGCCCGACAGCTCGTCCGGATAATGATCGCCATAGCCGTCGAGCCCGACCTTCGTCAGCCAGTTGCGCGCGGCCTCGGCCGCATCGTGCCGCTTCTCGCCGCGCGTGCGCAGCGCATACGCGGCGTTGTCGAGCACGGTCTGGTGCGGCAGCAGCCCGAAGTTCTGGAACACCATGCTGACCTTGAAGCGGCGCAGCTCGCGCAGCCCGTGCGCGTCGAGCTTGATCACGTCGCTGCCGTCGATCACGATCTCGCCTGCCGTCGGCTCGATCAGCCGGTTGAAGTGCCGCACGAGCGTCGATTTCCCGGAGCCCGACAGCCCCATGATCACGAAGATCTCGCCCGACTCGATGCCGAGGCTCACGTCGTTGAGCCCGACGTTGCAGCCCGTTTCGGCCAGTACGTCGGCCTTGCGCTTGCCCGAGCGCAGCAGGTCGAGCACGCGCGCATGCGCGGCCTGCGGCCCGAACAGCTTGTACACATGTTTGACGTCGATGGTCGCCATGTCTGTCTCCGTTCCTATGCACGCGACGACTGCGTCGCCTGATTCGAATCGACGCCCGCCGACGACGCCTTGCGCGGCAGCCGGTACGGCACGCGCGACGCGCCCTTCTGCCGGCGCTGCTGCGCGAGCCGCCGCCGTGCGCGGCGCTCCTGGCCGAAGCCCTGGCTGATCCGGTCGATCACGATCGCGAGAATCACGATCGCGAGGCCGGCCTGCGTGCCCTTGCCGACGTCGAGCGTCTGGATGCCCGCGAGCACGTCCTCGCCGAGCCCGCGCGAACCGATCATCGAAGCGATCACGACCATCGACAGCGCCATCATCGTCGTCTGGTTGATGCCGGCCATGATGCTCGCCCGCGCAAGCGGCAACTGCACGTTGACGAGCAGTTGCCAGCGCGTCGTGCCGAATGCGCGCGCGGCTTCCGTCACGTCCGGATCGACCTGGCGGATGCCGAGATCGGTCAGGCGGATCAGCGGCGGCAGCGCGTAGATGATCGTCGCGAGGATCGCGGGCACCTTGCCGAGGCCGAACAGCATCAGCACCGGGATCAGGTACACGAAGCTCGGCAGCGTCTGCATCACGTCGAGCACGGGCAGCAGCATCCGGCGCAGCCATGCGCTGCGCGATGCGAGGATGCCGACCGGCACGCCGATCGCGACCGACAGCACCGTCGCGACGAGCATCAGCGCGAGTGTCTGCATCAGCTTGTCCCACAGGCCGAAGCAGCCGATTGCGTAGAGCAGCAGCATGAAGAGCACGCCGAGGCCGATGCGGCGCGTCGCATTCCACGCGATCGCGCCGACGACCAGCAGCACGAGCCACGGCGGCGCCACGCGCAGCGCGCCTTCGAGCGGTACGAGCAGGTAGCGCAGCACCAGCACGCTGAAGTGATGAAAGCCGTCGCCGTATTGCGCGACGAACGTCTCGAGTGCGCTGTTCACCCAGTCGGCGATCGACAGGTGCAGAAAGAAGCCGTTCATGATGATTCTCCGTCGCGCCGCGAAGGCGCGTGACGGCGGCGGCAGGCGCGGGCCCGCCGCCGCGCGCAGGTTACGCGCCCTTCAGGCTGCCGGCGATCTTCTGCGCGACGTCGGCCGGCACCCACTGCTTCCACATGTCCTGGCGGGTCTTCAGGAACTGCGTGGCCATCGCCGCGCCGTCGATCTTCTTCGTGGTCATCTCGAGGATCGTCTGGTTCAGGAAGTCCATCGGGAAACGCACCTTGCCGAATACGCCGACGAGATCGGGGTTCGCATCGGCGAACGGCTTCGACACGCCCACCGTCAGCCGCGACACCATGTACGACGACGCGCACTGGTGCGTGCTGCTCTCGTCGCGCAACGTCTTCCAGCATGCTTCGTTATAGGCCGGCATCTTCAGCGCGGTGAACTTGTATTTCGCCATCAGCGCGGCGGGGCCCCAGTAATAGAACACGATCGGCGCGCCGCGCTGGTATGCGGACGCGATCGCCGCGTCGAGCGCCGCACCGGTGCCCGGGTGGAAATTCGTGTACGACTGGTCGAGCTTCAGCACGCGCAAGAGGCGCGTGTTCACGCGCTCGCAGTCCCAGCCCGTCGGGCAGTTCAGGAAGCGGCCCTTGTCCGGTTCCTCCTCGTCGGCGAACACCTGCTTGTACTTCGGCAGATCGTCGACCGACACGAGCCCCGGCGCGACCGGCTTGATGTTGCGCGCCGGATCGCCCTTCACCACGTAGTCGGGCACGAACCAGCCTTCCGTCGTGCCGCCCGGCAGCGTGTCGCCGATCAGCTTCACGGCGCCCGACGACACGGCCTTCGCGGTGATCTCGCTGCGGCCCGTCCATTGCTCGGCCCAGATCTGCAGGTCGTTGCGCGCGAGCGCCGTTTCGGTGGCGGCCGTGCTGCCCGGCACGACGTCCGTCTTGCAGCCGTAGCCCTTCTCCATGATCTGCCGCAGCACTTCGGTCGCGAACGACCCGCTCTCCCACGTGATGCCCGCGAAATGGACCGTCTTGCCGTCGGCGCACGCGCCGCCGGCCGCGTGGGCCGCGGGCGCGGACAGGATCGCCGCGGCGGCGAGAAGGACCGTTTTCAGTCGTCGAATCTGCATGGTGGGTCGTCTCCAAATCGAATCTGTTGTTTGTGCGTCGCGGCATGCGCGGCGACCGGCGAATCGTGAATCCAGTCACGTCCGGTCAGCCTGCATGTTTCAGCCGCCAAATTATTTAGGGAAACGAGTAATTCCGATCATTGCAATCGGCAGCGCCAATCGATCTTCTGGCACCCTGCCAGGCCCGCCGGACGGGCCTCCCGGCCAATTTCCCAAGCTCGCTCACGGTCCCGCACGGGCTGTGTCGCAACCTCGCGCGACGCTTGCCCGGCCCGTCTCGAACCATGACGCCGCGCACCCCGTTTCGACTGTCGAAACGGCCTTTCGCGCCCCCATTGGCGAACCCGATCCCATCCATCGAAATTACTCGCTTTCGATTCTGTTTCGGCTTGGGAAGAATGCGCGGTGTCATCGGAGGAGACACGACCCGACGCTGCCGTTCACCGCGCCGCCGCGCCTTGCGCGTTTCCGGCGCCGCACGCGTTGCGCCGGGTCGCCCCGGATGACGGGGCGCGCCTCGCCGGACGCGCTCACGACAACCGATACAAGCTGGATATCCCGGAGATCTCAATGAAAAAGACCCTGACGGCGCTTGCCGTAACGGCAACCTTCGCAGCCCCCGTATTCGCGCAAAGCAGCGTCACGCTGTACGGCGTGATCGACGAAGGCCTGAACTACACGAACAACGTCGGCACCGGCCACGTCTACGAGATGGCGAGCGGCTACGCGCAGGGCAGCCGCTGGGGCCTGAAGGGCAGCGAAGATCTCGGCGGCGGCATGAAGGCGATCTTCCAGCTCGAAAACGGCTTCGACGTGAACACCGGCCGGCTCAACCAGGGCGGCCGCATGTTCGGCCGCCAGGCCTACGTCGGCCTGAGCCAGACGCAGTACGGCACGTTGACGTTCGGCCGCCAGTACGACTCCGTCGTCGACTATCTCGCGCCGACCACGGCCAACGGCAACTGGGGCGGCTACCTGCTCGCGCACCCGTTCGACAACGACAACACCGACAACTCGTTCCGTCTCGACAACACGGTGAAGTACGCGAGCCCGAACTTCGGCGGCTTCCAGTTCGGCGGCGCATACAGCTTCAGCAACAGCACGAACTTCTCGGACAACCGCGCGTACAGCTTCGGCGCGCAGTACCAGAACAACGGCCTGCTGATCGGCGCCGCGTACCTGCAGGCGAACCATCCGGGCGACGGCTCGGCCGGCGCGATCACCGCGAACGACGCGAGCTATATCGCCGAGCGCATGCGCGTGTTCGGCGCGGGCATCAACTACACGTTCGGCCAGGCGACGGTCGGCTTCGCGTACACGAACTCGAACTACAAGAACCCGACCGGCAACGGCTACCTCGGCACGCCGGGCGCGATCATCGCGCCGGGGGCGACGGTCAGTGCGATCAAGTACCAGAACTTCGAGCTGAACGGTTCGTACCAGATCACGCCGGCGTTCATGGTCGGCGCGCAGTACGTGCTGTCGCTCGAGAAGTACGACGCATCGACCGGCAACGCGAAGCCGAAGATCCACTCGGCCGGGCTGATGGCCGACTACAACCTGTCGAAGCGTACCGACGTGTACGTGCAGGCCGCTTACCAGCACATCGCCGGCGACAAGACGAACTCGATCCTCGACAACGCGTTCATCCCCGGTACCGACGCGCCGTCGTCGACGTCGAACCAGGTGGCCGTGCGCGTCGCGCTGCGCCACAAGTTCTGACGCAACCCGGTTCTCCGTTCTTCACGCGACACCCGCGCCGGTCTGCCCGAGGTGTCTTTGCCCGCCCGCAAGCGCAAGCCTGCCGGCGGGCTTTTTCATGTGCGCCGCAACGCGTAACCGGCCGATGCCGCCGGAGTCGGTAAAAAACGCGCACTTGTCCCGTCAACCGTGACAGGTCAACAAACGACCATCCGTCGATACACTGTGCGCTTCCGCAACGGCCGCCATCCACACGCTCCTCGATGCCGGCCGTCGCCTTCATTGCGCACGGCCTGCCGCCTTCCGCCCGCCTGACGCACATCCCCAAGGAGGGTCACTTGAAACACTGGCGCAACGCGCGGATCGACCTGCTGCGCGGCGTATCGATCGTGCTCGTGCTGCTGCATCACTTCAACATCCCCTACTCGCTGCGCGACACGTCGCTCGCGCGCATATTCGGCTGGGACACGGTGCATGCGGTGGCGCGCAACGGCAACTACGGCGTGACGATGTTCTTCGTGATCTCCGGCTACCTGATCACGTCGAATGCGCGGCGCCGCTGGGGCAGCCTCGGCGCGGTCGACGTGCGCGCGTTCTACGTGTCGCGCGTCGCGCGCATCGTCCCGTGCCTGCTCCTGCTGCTCGCGCTCGTCAACGGCCTCGCGGCGGCCGGCGTGCCGATCTTCCAGAACCACGCGCCGGAGGGCATCGCCGTGTCGTTCTGGCTCGTGAACCTCGCATCGCTGACGTTCTGGATGAACGTGCTGATCGGCGCATACGGGTGGGTCAACTACGCGCTCGGCGTGCTGTGGTCGCTGTCGGTCGAAGAGGTGTTCTACCTGTCGTTTCCGCTGCTGTGCATCGCGCTGCGCCGCGATGCGCGGCTGGTCGCGTTCTGGGTGGTCATCGCCGCGATCGGGCCCGTGTACCGCTTCACGCACGCCGGCGACGAAGGCGGGTTCCTCTATGCGTACTTCGCGTCGTTCGACGGGATCGCGATCGGCTGCTGCACCGCGTTGCTGGCCGAACGCACGAACTGGCAGCGGCTGGCCGCACCGTTCGTGCAGTGGCCCGTCGCGGCAGCGATGGCCGTGCTCTATCTGGCCTGGCCGATCGCGGAAAGCCATGTCGCCGGCGTCACCGCGATGGCGCTCGGCACGGCCGTGCTGCTGATCGGCGCGCACGTCAACGGCGAGCACGTGCCGGGCCGCCTCCTCGCGCCGTTGGGCCGCGCCGGCAAGCTGAGCTACGAACTGTACCTGTTCCACCTGATCGTGCTCGGCGGGCTGCGCACGTTCTGGCCGCCGTCGGCCACGCATGGCGACGCGAAGCTGCTGTTGCTGATTGCGTATCTGGTGCTGTCGGCGGCGCTGAGCGCGGCGATCGCACGCGGCTACGCGACACCGCTCGACCGCTACATCAAGCGGGTCGCGTCGCGGCCTTCAGCGCGCGTGCCGGACGGTGCGCGCTTCTAGCGTGTCATCGGCAATGGCTGCCGGTCAGCCTCGAAAAAAACCGGCCAGGGCCCGGCCGTATCGCTTGACGATACCGGCCGGCCTGACCTCAAGCCCCGCGTACCAACGGTCAAAATCGTCGATCAGTCGAGATAGTCCGCGTATTCCTTGCGCGTATAGCTGGCGAGCGTCTGCCACGGCAACGTCTCGCGCCGCGCGGCAGGCGCCGGTGTCAGCGTCAGCTTGCGCACGACGCGGCCGTCGGCGCTCCGGTATTCGACCGACAGCGGCGCCTGCAGCTTCTCGCTCCACAGGATCCGGTTCACGCCGCGTGCACCGGGCGTATCGACCGCCTGCTCGTACCAGCGGGTACCGGGCGCGTCGCCGCGCTTCACCACCGCGAGCCGCTTCAACTGCGACGGCGGCGTGACGTAGTACGCGTTGTCCCACGAGCCGTCGAAGCCCGTGGTTTCGTACTCGGCCGGCGGCACGCCGACGACCGTCCGGTTCGCCGCGTCCACGTACTCGATGCGCGCCGTCTTGCCGTCGTACGTCACGTGCCGCGCGGCCGCCTGGAAGTTGAAATGCTTGTGGCCCGCGTGCGCGGCGGCCGGCTGCACGCCGGCGCGCGGCGGGGTCTCGCGTACACCGCCCGCGTCGTGGTCATGGTCGTGATCGTCGCCGTGTCCCGCTGCCGCCGCGACGGGCAGCACGCGTTCGACCCACACGTGCCCGTCGCGCCGCACCATCCGTTCGCGATACATCGTCGTGCGCGTCACGCCGTCGGCCGACACCGTGCGGCTCTCGTGCAGCAGCACGGCGTCGAGATCGGCCGCTGCAAGGGCCGGCAGCGCAACCCACCCGCAAGCGAGCGCGCAGAGAAGCTGACGTTTCATCGGGCGTTCCCGTTCTTCACGAAGTCAACGGATTCAGAAACCAAACGCCGAGCGCACGAGACCGAACACCTTCGTGTTGTCGATCGTGCCCTTGAACGCCTTCGCATCCGCACCGTCGGCGAACAGCATCACGTCGCCGCCGCCGTGCGTCTCCGAGCCCGCGCTGCCCATCCGCACACCGACTTCCTGCAGATACGCCTCGTTCGTCGCGGTGGCCGAATCGACCGACGCGCGCACGTTCGGCCGGTTCGCGCCGTTGCCGAACACGAGCGTCGTGTAGGTGTTGCCGTCGGCGTCCTTGCTCGGCTGGCCATCGCGGTAATTGCGGCTGATGTCGAGAATCGGGTTGCCGCGCTTCGAATAGCCGTTGATCGTCATCGTGTGGTCGTGGTCGGCCGTCACGACGATCAGCGTGTTCGACAGGTCGACCTTCGACAGCGCGACGCGGATCGCCTCGTCGAACGCCGCCGTGTCCTCCAGCGCGCGCTTCGCGTTGGTGCCGTGCAGCGCGTGATCGATCCGGCCGCCTTCGACCATCAGGAAGTAGCCGTTCGAGTTCTTCGACAGCACGTCGATCGCCTTCGACGTCATCTCCGCGAGGCTCGGCTGCGTCGGCCCTTCGCCCTTGCCCGCGACACGATCGAGTTCGTACTCGAGGTGGCTCGTCGAACTGAAGAGGCCGACCAGCTTGCCGTTGCCGGCCTGCGCGAGTTGATCCTTGGTCGCGACGACCGTGTAGCCCTTCGCCTTCATCTCGTTGAGCAGGTTGCGGCCGTCCGCGCGGCCGCGCTTGTTGGCCACCGGATCAAACGGCGTCCAGTGATTGCGGCCGCCGCCCATCAGCACGTCGACACCGTCGCCGAGCGACGCGTTGTAGCCTGCACCGCCCGGCGCGGCCTGCGCGGCGATGTCGTACTGCGCATCGCGATGGCAGATGTGCGAATAGGTCGCGGCCGGCGTCGCGTGCGTGAGCTCGGTCGTCGTGATCGCGCCGACCGCCTTGCCGCGCGCCTTCGCCAGCTCCAGCAGCGTCGCGACCGGCTGGCCGTTGCCCGCCGCGCAGTTGTTGACGGTCTTGTTGCCGTTGGCGTCGTTGCCCGGCGCGACCGCGCGCGTGTCGGACGACATCGACAGCACTTCGTTGTTCATCTTCACGCCGGTCATGTACGCGGCCATCGACGGCGCGCTGTCGGTCGTCTGCGCGTCGTTCGAGAAGGTCTTGACGCGCGCGGTGCGGGCCAGCTTCTCCATCGTCAGTTGTCCCGACTCACCGACCTTGTAGATCCGGCTCGCCGTCACGGTCGTCGGCCCCATGCCGTCGCCGAGAAAGAAAATCACGTTCTTCGCCTGGCCGGCGGCCTGCGCGGCGCCGCATGCGAAACCCGCGACGGCCAGCGCCGCCGCGATGCACTTGATGGTCGACATCCTGTATTCCCCTGTACCCGTATGGTCGGCGCTCACAGCTGCACCGCGTTGCGCACCAGCTCGAAGACCTTGTTGTTCTCGATCACGCCGTGGAACGCATCCGCGCCGCGGCCGATCGCACCGAGGAACACATCGGTGCCGCCGTGCGTCTCGTTGCCCTTGTCCATGCGCACGACCGCCTCCTGGCGATAGTCATCGGCGCCCGTCACCGCATCGGTGAGCGCGGTGCCCGCGCGGCTGCCCTGCACGCGGTTCTCGCCGTTGCCGAAGCCGATGATCGTGTACGGCGCGCCGTCCGCGTCCTTCGCGACCGCACCCGTCTGGTAGCTGCGCAGCACGCCCAGCACGCCGGGCTTGCCCGCCTCGGTCTTGCCGGTGCGCGCCGCATAGCCGTTCAGCACCAGCGTGTGATCGTGGTCGGCCGTGACGACGATCAGCGTGTTCTTCAGGTCGGGATCGGTCTTGCGTACCTTGTCGATCGTGGCCTTGATCGCGTTGTCGAACGCGACCGTGTCCTGCAGCGCGCGCTTCGCATTGGTGTCGTGCAGCGCGTGGTCGATCCGGCCGCCTTCGACCATCAGGAAATAGCCGTTCGGGTTCTTCTGCAGCACGTCGAGCGCACGCGTCGCCATGTCGGTGAGGCTCGGCTCCTTCGTCGCGCCGCGATCGAGGTCGTAGCTCATGTGGCTCGACGAGAACAGGCCGACCAGCTTGCCGCCCTTCGTCGCATCGGCGGCGAGCAGGTCGTCGCGGTTCTGCGCGAACGCATAGCCCTTCGCCTTCAGCTCGTTGACGAGGTTGCGCCCGTCGGTACGCTTGCCGCCGCCGTCCTTCGGCACGAAGAATTGCGTGCCGCCGCCGAGCACGACGTCGACGCCGTCGCCCAGCGCGCCGTTGTAGCCCGCGCCGCCCGGCACGAGCTGCGCGGCGATGTCGTTCTCGGCGTCGCGATGGCACACGTGCGCATAGGTTGCGGCGGGCGTGGCGTGCGTGACGCGCGTGGTCGTCACGACCCCGGTGGCCAGCCCCTTCGCCTTCGCGATCTCGAGCAGCGTCGTCGCCGATTTGCCGTTGTTCGCGCCACAGTTGCCGGTGAGGCTCGCGGCCGGCTCGATCGCCTTCGTGTCGGGCGACATCGAGATCACTTCGTTGTTGGTCTTGACGCCGGTCATGTACGCCGACATCGACGGCGCGCTGTCCGTCACCTGCGCATCGTTGGAATAGGTCTTCACGAACGCGGTTTCGGGCAGCGTGTCGATCGTGAGCGCGCCGTCTTCACCGACCGAGTAGATGCGCGCAGCCGTCATCGTCGTGATCCCCATGCCGTCGCCGAGGAAGAAGATCACGTTGCGCGCCGCCGCCTGCACGGGGCCGGGCGCCGTGCTGGTCGGGCCGTCGTCGCTGCCGCATCCGGCCAGTGCAAAGGCGCCGGCACACAGCAGCGCCGCCAGTTTGATTCGATTCATGTTGCCGATTCCCCCCGCCATTGATGCTTTCGAAATGAAAGGCGATGGTAGGAACCTGATGTGACGTCAATGTGAATGGTAATTGGAAGGTTTGGAAGGGATTACGAAAGGAGATGGCGAGGTGCCACGACCGGGCGCCCCGCTCACGGCGGCATCATTCCGCGTGTTCGGCGGTGATGCTGCGCACGGTCACGATGCGCGCAGGCGGAATGTTTGCCCACACGATCCGGCTGCCGCAGGCAACAAATGCCGAATCGCCGAGCGGATGTCGGCCGGGCGGCCGCAGGTCGTACGTGAACTGGATCATCACGCCGTCGGCCGACAGCACGCGACGGCACTGGTCGACGATGGCCGTCACGTCCTGACGTGGCAGCGTGCGCAGCGGCAGGCACGACACGATCGCGTCGACGCGCGCATCGGGCGGCAGCAGCCGCTCGAGCTGCCGCGCGTCGCCCGACACGATCGAGATGCCCGGAAAGCGCCGCCGCAGGTGCTGGACGAACGCCGGCGAACGCTCGACCACGACAAGCCGCCGCGGCGCGACGCCGCGCTCGAGCAACGCCGCGGTGATCGCACCGGTGCCGCCGCCGAGCTCGACGACCAGTCCGTCGCCGTCCGGCACCGCGTCGGCCATCTCGCGCGCCAATTGTCTCGAACTCGGGCACAACGCGCCCACCGCGGCCGGACGGCCGACCCACTCGCGCACGAACAGTGCCGAGACACGCCACGCGTTCGGCCACATCATGGGCGGCCCTCGCGCGGTTGTGCTGTCGGCCTCGACGTGCCGACGGCTTCGTGGAACAGGGCTACGGCGACACGGTGCTTCGGCATGCGCATCCTCCTGGACGAATCGGTCCGTCGCAGGAAGAGCGACGTTCAAATCGATTCTAGGAAACGCAAACTTAAGGCGACGTGAAGATTGTCCCTGATTCCCCTGATCAATTCGTGCCAGATGGGCCGCCGGATGCCCGGTCAGCGGTCGACGCGTTGCTGGAAGTGCGCGGGGTAGCGCTCGCCAACGATCCTGATCTGCTATTCAGCCTGCGCACAACGCCGACACCCGACTACGGTAATCGACGCGCATAGGCGAAAGTCAGGCATAAGCGGCTTACTGAATGGTTCTCCGGCTTTCCCGACCACCAGTCGTTGTCGACTGTTCGGCCACTACCTACAGCGATACCAACGTGCCAATGAGTGTTAGGGCATCGTAATATGCCAGTGCGTCGTGGTCGCCAAAACACCACATCACCGGGCTGAAGATCTTCGATCTTCGTGACCTTCGGCCAGCGAGACAACGCCGCATCAACAGCCGAGACTGAAGCAAGATTGCCGATCGGATGGCATGCAGCCCGGAAGATGGCACTCACCGTGTATGCGCACGATAGCAATCCGGGAAATTCCAGGCCGAGATAGTTGGCACGTGTCTCTACGGTCCAACGTTGTACACCGTAAAGAGAACCATCTCGTAGAACGGCGTCGGGCGATGCGAGCGCAGCCCGTGTCAGACGCTGCGCGAGTGGCTGTTCGCATTGCCTCGACGACATCTCATTGTTCATCCCATGTGTGCTACCGATTACCAAAGCCTGCGCCGCCAATGCGGTGACACAAAGGCGCATCAACGCGCTCATTCGATAGCTTGGCATTATCATCATCTGACGCACCACATTTGAAACAACCTTGATGCATTTCATGCATGTCTGCCGGTCCATTTAACCGCGATTCGCCCATATCGACTAGCTTCTTACGTCCGCCACAATAGTTTCAGCCGATACTGGGCCACAAGAATATACGCCGCCATTCGTCGAAATGATCCCGACCTACCGGAACCCGAAATTGACGCTCGCAACCCAAACGTCAATCTGTAACGATCACTTCAACACGACGATTTCTTGCTCTTCCCAATGCGGTACGGTTGTCCGCCAGCGAACCGATATCGCCGTTTCCCTCCACAGTAATACGTGGCGCAGATACACCAGCCGCAACGAGAATTTGGGCCACATGCCGGGCGCGTGCCTCGGAAAGCGCCTGGTTAGATGCTTGACGTGTCGAACTGATCGGTGTGCTATCCGCGTATCCCGCCACACGGACGGTTGCGCCCTCGGTCACAGCCGCGATTTCCCGGCCGGCCGAAGCCACCACCGAAGCGCCCCACGGCGCCACCGCTGCCTCGCCTGGCCCAAACATGCCGCTGAATCGGAGCGTCAACGCATTGCGCCCGGAGTCGCGGATCAATTCGAGATTCCCTGCGGCGACCTCGTCGCGAAGTTGCTGCTCCAGGTTTCGAGCGAGCGCATCGAGCGGCGAAGCCCGGAGCCTCTCTTTCGTGCGCACCCAACGGTTCGCCGCCGCGTAGCCCCCGGCCCCCAGCAATAACGCCACCGCGAGACCGCCTGCGAACCTCGCTCGCGACCGACGCACCGCCACCGGACGTACCCACGGATCGACCGTCTGTCGCGGACGTTTCAGCGGCTTTCTGACGCGACTCACGCTCTGCCCACCGGTCGTCACCACGTCGTGTACGTGTTCGCGAATGACCTGCAAGCGCTCTGGACCGCCTGCTTCAAACCGGTATCGCCCACGAAATCCAAGATCGAGTACGTTTTGGTACACCTCAATCAGATCGAGGTTCTCGTGCGGATTACGCATTGCGTCGTCGATCAGATGGAACACACGGTCGCCGCCTTGACGATCATGCCCCAACACACTCGCCAGGCTGTTGTCCTGCCATTCGACGCCCGTTGTTTCGCCCTTCCCAGGCGCCTGCATCGCCGCCTCGTCGAGTGCGGAGCACAGACAATAGCTTGCGCACCGGACATGCTCGGGTCGGATCTGGAGCTCATTGCAGACCCGGGTGAAGAGACGAACTTCCTGCACCAGCCATCGACGCCACCGTGCAATGGCATCGGCATCGAGCGTTTCAGGCGTATCGGCCAACGCCTGCAACAGGACGCGCGACGCTTCGAGCAGCGGGTTGATCGCTTGCTCCGCGGCCTTCAGCCGTGCAGCAACAGGTGGCGACGCCACGGCCCCTGCGTGGCCCTGCGGATCAGTTGTCGAAAGAATCATCGATCGATCCCTCCCGGTTCAGCGGGAAGCGCTTCCCGCGCTTGCCGGCAACATCCCTCGCGGCAACCCCGGCGGCGGGCCACTATCCGGCAGACCGAACACCGGCATCGTGCTGGGACACCGGAATGTCTTCAGCACGTCGCTCGTCAGCGGATTCGCGACACTCCCGGCACTCGCGACGTCGAGTGCCGCTTGACGACCGTCGAAACTGAACGCGACGCGCGTGCGGCCCGGTATCGCCGTCTCCGCCACACGACCTTTCTGGAGCAGTCGCATCAACGCCCACGGCCCGTCCGCTGCGATCGTCGACGTATCCGGCCGGATCCGCGGACTGGCCGTGATTTCCGTGTGGGCGCCGCCGCGCGGCCCAGGCCACGTGATCGTGAAAGGCGCGACCGGACCATGCTGGTAAAGCGTCGTCTGTCCGTCGATGTCGAGCGACAGGCTCATGATCGTCGGATCGAGTTCGGGAATCCGAATGTCGGCCTTCCAGGTCATCTGCTTGTGGCCGGGATCGTTGAAGAAAACGTCGCGGATTGCCTTCGCATGCTCGAACGGATCAAGATCCGGCCCCTGCACAGGTTCGGTCGCACCCGGCAGCGTCCGGTAGCGCCAAGGCTTCGCGGCCGTGTCGACGAACGGTGCAAGCGTTTTCGTGAAGAAATCATCGATCAAGCCCCCCTGCGCAAACACCCGGGTGAAATCATCGATGCTGACATCACGCTTGCTGTCCGGTGAAAACGGATAGTTGCCCTCGACAATCAGCCTGCATGTGTCGCCGACCACCGCCTGCATCTGGCGCGACAGCAGTTGGCCGATCCCCTGATTGACTTCTCGCGACCCATCAGCGGCAAGCTGCAGCAATACGGCACGAAACGGCGCTGGCATCGTGTCGGCCGTCATTTTCAGTTTCGCGGCTGTGTCGCTCGCCGGTGGCATGCTGTTATTTGATAGCGCATTGTCGGCAACAGTGAGCGCCGTGTAATAGTCGTTCAACAGGTTGGTGACGCCGTCCAGCCCCGTCTTGTCCGCCTGCGTGGCGACAGGCTGCGTATCAGATTGCACATCCACTCTCCCTGTAACGACCTCGCGCAGCGCCGCGAAGTGATTGTCGACGAGCTCGCGTTCAATGCGTTCCGACACCCGAATGCCCAACGCCTTGTCCGCCTTCTGACTGAGCTGATCGGCGGCCCGCTGAAGCAGCGAACCGTCCGACGCAGCCATCGGCTGCGTGAGCGTCGTCTCGTGCACGGCTGCGCGCGCAAGCCGCACGAGCGGTGAATCAGGCGCTGCGAAGCTGCGCAGCACCTTCAGATTGAACGCAAGGCTCGTGCCGCTCACGGTCCGGATGTCGTTGAGAAACGCGTCCCACTGCTGGGCATATTCCATCAGGTATTCGCGGCGGACCGCGTCGGTCAACGCATCGTCCGCGCCGGTCGCGTTGCTCACGATCTCAGCCGTTTTTTTTTGAGCCGAATCCGACAAACCCGCCAGATACGAGCGTCCCATCACCCACGCATCGTCGTCTCGCGCGATCTGCACGAATTCGGGTAATCGCTTGTCGAACAGATTCCGATAACCGTCGAACGTGAAAAGCCCCGACACGCCGCGCGACAACGGCGCGTCGCTCGCCCGCGTGAACACGGTGCCTGCCTGCGGGCCGACCGCGCGCAGGAGCGTAAACTCGTCGGGCGCTTCCTTGAGCATTGCCGCCTTCGCGCGCTGGTAAAGGCGATCGGTTGCATTGCTACCGTCGAGAAACGCGCGCGCCTGCTGCACCAGGGCATCGTTTCGGATCAGCGGCGACTGCACCACACGCTCTCCGGAGAAAAGCTGCTGCACGTGGTCGATCATCGACGCACGTCCACCAAAAACCGCCGCGCTGTCGGTCTTCGCCCAGTCGTCGAGCACCCAGGCCTTGACGTCGGTGGCATTGAACTTCGCCTTGTCGTACAGCATCAGGTATACGCGCAGTGCGTCGTAAGCGGCCTTTGGATCCTTGTTGGCAATCGCACCGGACATGACGTCTTCCAGGCGGTGAACGATCTGCGGCAGCAGCAGGTTGTCCTCAAGGGCGTCGTAGGCATGGCGGCTTTCGATTGCGATGTCCCGTGGCGTATAGAGACCGTAGCGCCACGTACTATCCGGATCCGACAGGTCCAGGCCCGGGAAGGTCGGCAGATAGCGTGCGTCGGTCAGCGTGTCCGGCACGGCTTCCGGTTTGGGTTCCTTGTAGAGCTGGGTGACGCGAGCCGTGAGCGCCTTCACCTTGCGGCCAACCGCATCGAGATAGTCGCTGTTGTGGCCGAAGCTCGCGCGGAGTCCGATTGCCAGCCACACGAACAACAGCAGCGCCAATGTGTGGCCGACCAGACGCAAAAACCGGTAGCGGTATTCCCAACGCAGGTTGGGGCTCACCAGATGCGCTTCCGGGAACACGACACGGGTCAGGAGGTCGTGCAGGAAGAAACCCTGGTTACCTTCGGCACGCGCCGACGAAACGGGAGCGTGGTCCTGAGTAGACAGAAGGCGTTGAACGACCGTACTGCGCTCCACAACGATCTCGCTGTCCCGTTGCCGCGCACTCGTGAAATACACGCCGCGCAACGTCGAATGGAGCTGGGTATCGTCGTACCGTGAATCGAGAAACACCCGGTCTATCAGGTCGAGCAGCGGTCCGAGCAGCGCAGAAAACTCCTCGGGTAGCGCAGCAAGCGACCGGCGCTTACGCGGATCGTACTCATCCTGCAGATGTGTGTCGATCGAACCGCCAAGCCGTTGCGCGAGTTCGGCAAGTTCCGCGTGGCAGCGCTCGCGCAGCCCTTCCTTCGCAACCGCTTCCTTGCCATACGGAAGCGTGAAACCCCATGCCTGCGCCCTTCCCTCGGCTGTCAGCGCCCCGAAATATTCGGCAAAACCCGTCAGACGGTCCATCTTCGTGACCATTACATAGACAGGGAAGCGAATACCCAGCTCCTGTCTCAGTTCGGCCAGCCGCGCGCGCAACACTGCAGCCTCGGCCACACGCGCCTGTTGGTCGGCGGCTGCCAACGTGGCAAGATCGATCGTCAGCAACGCACCGTTGATCGGCGCGCGAGGCCTGTTTCGACGCAGCAGGCTAAGAAACCCGAACCATTCCGCACGATCGACCTCGTGCCGACGGTCACCCGTACCTTGACCTGGCGAAACGACGTGGTCGCTGGCCGTTGACACGGCGGCGGCTTTCGATTGCGACGCCTCTTTCCGTTTCGTTTCGTCTTCAGCGCCCCCCACAGCTGGCTTGGCATCGGTGCCGTTCTTGCCCGGAACGCCGGTTGCGGGCTTTCCAGTTTCCGCGGTGGGTGCATTGACGTCATCGGCCGTCGACATACCATGACGCGTGTAGTAGCCGGTCGTGTCGATCAGCACGGCGTCGTTGGTCATCCACCAGTCGACCGAGGCAGCGTCGCCGACAGACGTCCCGGCCGCGCGCTGCATCTGCTCGGCAACGGGAAACGCCAACCCACCGTTGATCAGTACGCTCGTCTTGCCGGACCCTTGTGAGCCGAGCGTGATGTACCACGGTAGTTCGTACAAATAGCGCTTGCCCTGGAACAACTTGCCAAGGCCGCGCGCGCCGGTACGCATCGATTTAAGGCGCGCGAGCGCGCTCGTCACGATCCCTTCAATTTTTCGCAAGCGTGGTGCAGCAAGCGATTCATCCTTGCGGCGATCCATGCGCAGCATCTTCTTCAGGAACGCATCGTCTTCGCGCATCTTCTGCCACAGACGGAACATCCCGAAAAGAACGAAAACGGCCACCACCACCGCGATCGCAGTGAGTCGGGCCGACACCGGCTCGAATGGCGCCACGCGACCGAACGAGAGCAGCGGCGCCGCATACCAGATCAGCAAACACAGCAACGAGACAAACACGACGCTCGTCGACCAGCCCACCAGCCAGAGCAGCACGCCGGCGAGCAACAGCGCGATCGTCAGCACGCGCATGCCGGCCCCGGCGAGCGGCTTGAGCCCGCCGAACGCGAAAAGCGGGCCGACGAACCAGATCACCAGTGCGACGACAATCAGTGCGAGGAACGCGAGGAACTGGCGCGAGGCCAGAAACGACAGGAACTGGAACTTCTTCATGTGTTATTCCGGAAACGGATCTGGCTTATCGTGCGACGTCGATCTCGACGCGCCGGTTTTGCGCACGCCCCTGCGCACTGCGGTTGTCGCCGACCGGATCGGCATCACCCTTGCCGACGGCTTCGAGACGGTTCGCCGGCACCCCCGCGGCTTGCAGCATCTGCATGACCTGGATGGCGCGTTCTTCCGACAGCACCTGATTCGATGCGAAATGCCGGCTGCGAATCGGCACGTTGTCCGTGTAGCCGATGATCGTTACCTTGCCCGGCACCTTGGCGATCTCGCCCGCGATCTTCGAAATCAGCGGATTCATCGATGCCTGAACCGAAGCGCCGCCGGGCTTGAACATCGCGTCGCCGCGGAACGTGACGGCGCTGTGGCGGGCATCCTCGTCGACGCTGACGGTGCCGGCCGCGATTTCATCCTTGAGCAACTGCTTGAGGTGCAGTTGCTGTGGTGGAGCCGGCGGCGGGGTCATGCGGGCGATGTCGGCGATCTGCTTCTGAATGTCCGCGCTGCGACTGAACAGTTCGTACTTGAACCATCCGAAAAGTCCAAGCAGGATCACCGACAAGACGGTTACGGTGGTCCATACCGGAAAATCGGTGACCGACAGGCGCTTGCCACTCGCGGTCGATTGCCAGTGGGGCGATAGCGTCAGCGGCACAGGCTCGCGCTGCAACGTAATCACGTTGTAGAGTCGCTGACGAATCGCGTCGTGCTTGCGCTTGCCGTCGGTCACGCCTCGATAGCGGCCTTCGAAACCGAGACTGAGGACGCGGTAGATCACTTGAAGGAGGTCCCGGTGCTCATCCGGGTCCTCCAGCAAGCGGCCAATCAGAAGATAAACCTTGTCGCCGCCCTTGAGATCTCCGTGGAAAGTGGTTGCAAGACCGCCATTGATCCATTCGATCGCCGATGAGCCATTCTTGCCCCATGCGGTTTGCGCTACCGCTTCGTCGAGTGCCGTACACAGACAGTAGCTCGCGCCGATCATGTGATCGCGTCGAATATTGGCCCGTTCGCATAGTCTCTCGAACGCGCGGACCTCTTCCACGAGAAGCGTTCGTAACAACACGGTTGCATCTTTCGATTCGAACGTTTCGGGCATGTCGGCCTGCGCACGCAGCAAGACGCGCGATGCCTCGAGCAACGGGTTCCGTGCAGCCAGGATTGCATTCAGTCGCTGCGATTCCACTTGTCCCGGCGGGATGACGTAAGTCTTCAGGTTTCGATCGGGGTCGACGGTATCGGCAAACGTTGGAGCATCGGCGGGAATCGATACATCCTGCTTCTGGCCACCCAGATATTTCGCACGATCCATCATCCGATCCTCGCAACGGTATTGCTGACTAGTGCACATCCACACTCGGTTCGATGTCCGTGCAAAGCCACACGAATTCCACCGACCGTCAGCGTCGGATGAGCTTCGATAATCCTGTTCACTCCGTGCGGACGACCATCCGGATAACGTTGCGGACAATCAACCAGATCGTGAAGTCGTGCGATAGGCTTGCCGTCAATCGTGTGTGTGGCGGAACCCGTAATGATCTGGCCTCCGTGATCGGTGCCGTCTCCTAGTACTGCGATGGGAAGGGACATGAAATCGCCTTTGGTCATTATTCAGCCATATCGGCACTTTGAAATTCATTATTTCGATGAAGCTATGCCTTCACATCGGCTCCATCGGAATTTTCTCCGGGTTGCGCGACGCATCGCGAAGATATGGATCAAAAGGATCCACCTGGCACGCAGCCTCAATTTCAGCAGGCCATACCGGAATCTTGCTCGTGCGCATCGCGAACCATCGGCCCAACGACGCCACAAAGAAAACGGGAGAAAGTAATATCTGGCCGATAGGTTGACCATTTAGCGAAAAAAACATGTACCTGAGACCAACCCTGTATTTCTCACGTCGCTCGGCAATATCATGGCACCAGTAGACGTCGCGATAGACCGTGGCAGGACCTTCCTCCATGTATCGGCGGACGAACTCCCAACTGTGCTTCAACTGATCCACTAGCATCGTGTCGCCGGGCAAAGCGAATGTCTCTCGTACCGTTTCTCCATCTGCATCGAGTATATGGCCGCGGATATCCCAATTCTGCCGGCCTGCCGTTCGCTCACAACGTCCGAGGGTGAAGAATATATCATCCCACTTAGCTTCCAGAACCGTTCCATTTCGACGAAACACATACACTAGACGATTCCCATAATTAAATCTTATCGGAAAATGCGTCCACGAAAACGCCTCCTTTAGTAGCAGCCACACCATCAACATCCAATATGGAACAGATACCCCAAAAAAATATCAAAAACGCAAAAAACTCGATCCCGACCCTCATAAACAGCGGAATAAAAAATGAATAAATCGGCACCGACAAACCAAACAAACAAACGACCACCATCGACCCCCTACAAATAAACCAGCGATCAACACATTCGAGATACGTCGAATTCATTCCGACCACGGAAATGTTGTAGAACGGTGAAATATCGAGCGATATTCCTTGACAGAGCCGATTGGACCTCTCCTCGTCGGTCAGCTTTCAATTGATACGGTATTTCTTCGCATAAAGTCCCGTGTAGTCCATGTCACCCCCCAGTCGCGACCGCTAGATCGCTCATTTTTTCGATGAAGCTATGCCTTCACATCGGTTCCATCGGAATTTTCTCCGGGTTGCGCGACGCATCACGAAGATATGGATCAAAAGGATCCACCTGGCACGCAGCCTCAATTTCAGCAGGCCATACCGGAATCTTGCTCGTGCGCATCGCGAACCATCGGCCCAACGACGCCACAAAGAAAACGGGAGAGAGCAATATCTGGCCGATAGGCTGACCATTTAGCGAAAAAAACATGTACCTGAGACCAACCCTGTATTTTTCACGCCGCTCCGCAATATCGTGGCACCAGTAGACGTCGCGATAGACCGAGGCCGGACCTTCCTCCATGTATCGGCGGACGAACTCCCAACTGTGCTTCAACTGATTCACTAGCATCGTGTCGCCGGGCAGCGCAAATGTCTCTCGTACCGTTTCTCCATCTGCATCGAGTATATGGCCGCGAATATCCCAATTTTGCCGACCAGCCATTCGCTCACAACGCCCAAGGGTAAAGAATATATCACTCCATTTCGCTTTCAAAATCGAACCATTCGGCTTAAAAATATACACCATACGATTTCGATAATTAAATCTAATTGGAAAATGCGTCAACCCAAATGATTCCTTGAGCAGCCCCCACAGAAGGAGCAGCCACAATGGAGCTGCAAAAGGAAGAGCAAAAAACATGAAACCAAAATCCGATATTTTCGGAATTAAATGCACTGGCGAGAGCATGTACAACGGCATTGCAATCACGCTCGCAGTTATTGAAAAAAAATACAGACACATAGCCGTCATAAATCCCCGATGAATAAACCAACGATCAACACATTCGAGATACGTCGAATTCATTCTGACCACGGAAATGTTATAGAACGGTGAAATATCGAGCGATATTCCTTGACAGAGCCGATTGGACCTCTCCTCGTCAGTCAGCTTTCGATTGATACGGTATTTCTTCGCATAAAGTCCCGTGTAGTCCATGTCACCCCACAGTAGCGATCACCAGGTCGCTCATTTCAGCATCTACATTTTGATAGCGGTCTTTCGCGTCCAAGACTCCCCAGTAGCAACGCTTCAGCCACTTGTCGATCTTGTCGTCCTGCAGAAATGTGGCAATCACGCCCGATCCAACGAAAACCAAAATCGCAAAAATCGACCAAAGTACAGAACCGACTGCGATCAGGAGTGCGGCAGCCATTCCCGAAAACGCCGAAACAAAAAGTGCTCCCGATAGCGCGAAGTTTTTCTGCTGATAAGCTTCAAACGCATTTTTTCCATCCCAAAATGCATTAATTCCAGCGGCCAAGATTCCCAGACCTTTCGATACAACCCCGAACACACGTCCGACGACCTCCAACATCACGGCCCGCCCTCTCAGCAAAGTCGTCTCGGCCAAACTGCCAGTAGCCCTCGCTATGGAGTCGGCCACCGTGGAGCCCAACGCGATCACTGCGCTACCCAGCCTGTACTGACTTTCCAGCATGTCGTCTTTCATCGAACCCGCCAGATCTTTCGACACCTTTTGATATGCAGCCCACTGAAAGAGTCCCGCTAGCATGTTGCCGATAAACGGTATCGCTTTACCCGCGGTTGCTACCCTCTGCGACAGATTGATCCGCTCCCGCCAAGCCGACAGATTCAGTCTCTCGATCTCCTCGGCGGAACGAATCGAGTTCGCAAGCCATTTGGCCTGTTCGGTCTTGCTCAGTCCTTTTGGCATGCCTTTGATCGACTCCTCGTCGATCATCACCAGGAACTTCGACGAGACAACCGTACTCATCGGCTCCCCCCGAATCTGGAGACGGCGCAAGGCGAGCGACACCTCTCTCTGGAGAGCATTTTTGCCAATATTCTTACTGCCCGATGATTTCAAGAGTTGGCGGATAAGCGACGCGCGATATGTCTTGTACGAGCCAGTCAACTCGACCGGCACGACCGCTCGACCGCTAACCACGCCGCATGCGACCAGGGCATGACGGACCGGCCCATCCGCTGCACTTTGCAACACCTGGGTGATCGACCCGCCGAGCGATGCCAGCAATTTACCCAGCACCTCCGGCGCCTGCTTGGCCACGCCATCGATGGAATTGTTGAACGCCAGCATCAGGCCGTCCCAGCCGACGGCCTGCCACGTGACCTCCGGCTTGAGGCTTTCCGAAAATTTCTTCTTGTTGCTTTCAAGATTCAGAACGATGCCGCGCAACACGATATTCTTGTCATCGGAAATCACGCCGTTAAGCCAGCGCGCATACAACTGCGCGCAAGGCTTGAATTGCTCCGTGCCCTGGATGCACGCGGTGAGAATGCGAGCGTAGACGAGCCCAACTTCGGCCGAAGTGTCGTCGTGTGTGCAGTCCAGATAGTTCCGCATCTGGTTGCTTGTCATCCACTGAACGTGAGACGCTGCCAACGGATGCAGTATCTCGTCGAGGAACCGACCATACTCTTTGTTGAACTCACCCTGCCATTTACCACGCGCATCTTCGTCGTAGTCGAGCGCATACTTCGCCCACGATTTCGATGAAACTTTGCGTAGATCCGCCACCGTGGTATCGGGAAGTTTCGGTGGATTGGCCACGTAAGTGATACGCCCAAGCCCATCCGGAACGTAATGTCCGTCTTGCTCAAGTTCGTCGCCCGCCACAATCTCATTCATCTCCGCCCGATCGGAGACCGCACCCCGAAGGCTCAGAATTGCGGTAGAGACGCTCAGTTTTCTGGATCGGTCGGCAACGGTCATAAAGCTGTCATGAAGCTCGATGGTTCGAGCACCGATTTCCGTGGCCACGCTTGCCGGATCATCGATGACCAGCATGGCCGCAGGTTGAGGCCCCAGTGACGAGGCGGCGCGCAACAGGCCGTCTGTTGTCGATGCCCGTGAGTTGAACCCGTAGGGTGAAAAAGCAAAGGTTTCGACCTTCGCTTTCGGCGAATACTCCGCCACAACGGATGCCACGTCGTTCAAGGTCTCGGCATGAGATGCCTTACGGTTTCCCATCCACTTTTTCACATCGAATACGCGCATGTGGCGACTACGATACCCCTCGTCCTGATGGAGTTGAAGCACGCGCATCGTCCATTCTGCATCGGAATAACCAACCCAGATTCGCCTCGCGCTAGTCGGGTTTTTTACCGTAATGCAGGCCGCTATTTCCCGATGTCCTGTCTTGTCGCAAGGTTCACGGCCCACGGTATAAGCACCATTCAACGGCACGCCTACCGGCACCTTCATCAGATAGCCATGCTTGGTAATCCAGTACTTCTCCCACACCCCGCGTTCGTCGTACACGTATAGGAAGCCACTGCGCAATGTCCGGCCCGTATAGGCGGCCGCTCCTTTCAACGGAAGATTCTTTCCCCCATCACTATCGACGGGATGCAGATTGTCAGGCAGCTCTGGTGCGCGAGAATCGGGATGCATGACTGCTGCGCGAATCGGGAGAATTGCAAGACCTGATTTTCGGCAAAACTCGCAGTCGCCCAACGCAGTCTCTTTTGCCTTAGCCAATGATGTCGATGAAGAACTTGCGTTGGTCACGGTGCCTCCTGCTTCTGGTTAATCCGTTCGATGTATGTAATTAAGTTGTTCCATTCTTTCTCCGAGAACAATGCCGTCGCTTGTGCGTAGAGTCCGGGCGTTTCGACCGCATCTCGGAGATGAGGCACCAGCTTCGGGTGCTTGCTGAAACCGCGGCCGAGAAGGCAGCCGTGCCGAGCAAAAGCCACGCAGTCGTGCGCATTCACCAAACCGAACTCGCTCTGAGCTGCGCCCAGCCATTGATTTATCTCCTGACTGCAGCGCCACATTTGCTTTATGTCGTGCGGTTCCGGCATCGTCGCAAGCACGTCATTGACCAGTCCCACGTTGGTCAACGCAATCGATTGGAACTCGTCGAGCTTGCTCCACCGGGCTTCCGGTCTGTCACTGAACTCGAGCTCATACCAGAGGCCCTGGAAGGGCACCCACCAGCGACTCGCACCGTCGCAAAGCGAGGCAAGATGTGGAAGTGGCAGCACCCACAGCAAATGAACGAACACGGCAGGGTCTGCAAAGCGCAGCAGCGCACGCGAGTCATCGTCCAATGTGATGACGACGTGGCGAGCCAATTGACGCGCTTGGGCCTCGGCACTCAATTCGCTGCAGATCAACATCGCCGACGCGACCTCTGCAGAGTCTTCTGTCAGATACTGCTCGACCCTTTCACGTTGGGTATCGTCAAGCTCATCAAGGCGAAGCACTACCGGGAGCAAATGGTGTTCATTTGAAAGCCATTCAGGCACGACATCATGCCAAGGCAAATCGCCCGCCCAATCCTGAATGAGGAGACGATCAGCGAGCAGATGCGTAGTGACCGACATTGCATCGGAAAGTGAGTAGCTTTGCATGCGTCCCTCACGAAAGCGGCACGATCGCCGCATGCTGAGCCGCCGCTTTGACCGTACTCAACTCACAGACCTTTAGTTCGGCGGCCGGCACATCTCCCGGCGAACTTTTCGGTCCCGGCATCTGGTGAGTTGCGGCATAGGACTGCCACTGTCCCGGCGTGCCGTTGGTAATACCGGAATGATTGAGCGTGATGAAGCTCTTCCCGCCACGTAGCGATAGTTCCTCTTCGGCCCAGATTTCAATCCGCGTCGCAGTCTGCCGGATCCTGATTTTCGCCATCAGGTTAATGGCGTCCTTGAGGGCTTCGATGTCGATTGAGCCAGCGCCCGCAATAAGCTTGATCCCCGCCTCGTAGACAAAGATCCGCAATTTTTCCTTGACGGTTGCAAACAGTGATCGTCCAGTCGCAATGGCAAAATGCTCGCCCGTCGTCAACGCCAAGTGCTCACCGCTTGCGACGTGCGTGCTACCCGCTGTCGTTGTCTGGATGCCAACCGGACTGGCAAGCGTCAGGTGTGGCTCGACAAACTCCGGAAACGGGGCATCGTCTGACATTGCTCCACCTCGTATCGCATCGTTCTGGGCCCTCAACGCGGCCGTGACCTCACTTTGATCGGCGTTCGCGTCCTGCGCCAAGTTTTGCTGAGCCAGCTCGGCCAAACGTTCGTGGGTATCGCGCGCGTCCGTGAGTCGCTGGACCGTCTCACCCATATCCTTGGCATGTCCCTGCGTATCCGGCCGTGCCTCAGTCGTAATCAGCATTCCCATCGCCGAGCGCACCACGCCCCACTGGCTCGTTACCAATTCGAAGCCCCGACCGCGCTCATCCTGCCGCCCCGCATTGCCGGCAATGCGCGTGATATACCCCAGATTCAACTGGGAGGCACCTTCGTCGCTCGACAGGTGCGCCTGGATTTTTCCGTTCGTATCGTCGAAAGCAAGCGTATTCGCCCGACGACCGCCGACCTCTCGGCTGCGATAACCCGCCAGCGTCTGGTTCTTTGGCAACGCGAACGGCGGCATGTTGAACGCATTGGTCGCACTACCTACGATGATCGGCAAGTCCGGATCGCCGTTGACGAAAGCGACCTCGACCTCATGCCCTCGACGCGGCAGAAAAATTCCGCCGAACTGATCGCCATGCCACGCACCGGCCACGCGCACCCAGCAACTCGATCGCTCATCGTTCTGGCCCAGCCGGTCCCACAGAAACTGCAGCTTCACCCGCCCATATGCATCGGTCCAGATTTCCTGATTCTCCGGACACGTTACGACGGCATATTCGACGCCGTTCATACGTGGCTTTGCAATCGTACGCAGCAGCCTGAACGGCTCATTGGTCGGCTGCACCGTAAAATCCGCTTCGCAACGGTATCGCTGGCCGGATCCCGACGCTTCGCCGATCTCCTCGATCGTCAGCTTGCAGGCGATCACCGCATACTCGCGATTCGCCGCATCCTGCGGATAGTGCGACAGCACGAATGTCTGGCCGGTTACCACGCCCCGCAGGTTGCCATTGCCGTAGGCTCTCAGCCCCTGACAACGCCGAGCCTCCATCTGCACCAGCGTCAGGTATTCCGCTTCCGTGCGCGGCTCGTTGTGATCGCCCGAGAGCCCTGCCGCGCCAGCTTGCGGCTGCGCGTAATCGCCCCATGTGTAATGCTCCTGGTGGGCGAGCCCCGTGTCGCGAGGATCTTCCTGCATCACCTTCAGATCCGCCCGTGGCAACGTATAGTCGTAGTCGATGCTCGTCACCGCGCCCGTGGTCAGCGCATGGGAGACTGAGAAGTCCTGAATGTGTTCCTCGTCAAACCGTCGGCCGGTCGGCGGCTCGTAGCGAAGCGTGGCATAAGCGTCACCCAGCGGCTTGAGCGCGCCCATCGAGTCGCACAGCACAAGGCGATGCTTGCCTTCGCTATGCTCGAAGAAGTAGTAGATGCCCCACTCTTCCCACAGGCGCTGCAGGAACGTCCAGTCGCTTTCGAGGTGCTGGCGTTGAATGTCCCGCTTGGGCCATACCTTGTTCGGTCGCGGTGTCGTGAGACGTTTTTCGACCGGGAACGGATAGGACGAGAGCACGGTATCTGTGATCTCGACCACGGACATGTCCTGAAAGATTCGGCAGTCGCAATTCTTGGTTGCATGCCAGAGCCACGGCCGCAGCGTGAGCGCATACACGATCGAACGGCCATCCTCACGCACGATCGTCGCGTGGCTGACGATACCGGTGATCTCGCGCTCGCCGGCACCGAGATTGGCCATGCCGGCATTGCCGGCCAAGCCGGGGATGAAACGGCCCTTGCCCTCGATCTGAATCGATACGGTCACTTCCGTGCCGATCAGCTTGTCGAGTTTGACGTTCGCCGCGATGCTCTGCGAAAACCCGAGCGCGTCCGGCGTTTTCAGCTCGAGCCTGTACTCGAACAGCTCGCCAATGGTCTCGCCACCGGTGAGTTTCACCGGCGTAAGGATCGACTGACCACCGTACAGCGGCAGCGCAGCGCCGGAAACCGATAACGTCCGTGGTGCATCAAACAAAGCCATTCCGACATCTCCATTGAATCATTTGCGCCGCGGCTTACCTATAGCGCGTTCGGATTTCGACGCCTACGCTCCGATTCATTTCCAACCGTTGACGATTTGAGGTGGATTATTTGAAAAATAGATCAGCAAGATAATCGCAAAAGCGGTTAGCACACCAATTATCGATATAAGGCCAAGAAAGACGCCGCCTGCCACATCAGACTTTCCAAACAAAAACAAAATAATGGCGATACCAACAGCAACCAACTGCGGCGCGAGAAGACCATAGAGAGCCGAAGGCAAAAACTGCCCCATATCAAAAATAGAGGTGACGACGTAGCCCAAGAGTACAGTCAGCCAAGCCAGACCAATACCGCGTCGCATCGATTTTTTGGGAGTTGGCTCCGAAGACTGCTTAGTGAGATTTTCCATTTTTCATATTCGAGTTAATTAACGCGCGATCTTGGATCAATTCGCTATCTAGCTCGCTCGCAACTGGCGTACTTATGCGCGTACGCCCTACAATTCGAGCTTGAGTGACGGGAAATCGCCTGCAATGTGCAACGCGCCCCTTGATGCGCATGACCGCCTCTCAAAGCGGCCCGGCCTGCGTCAATACCGTTGTATTGGCCGGGTTGCGCAAATGCAGTGCGACGTCAACTCACATCTCGAGCCCTATGCTGATGGATCAAACTCTGCTTTCTGAATCTTGAGTCTCGAAAGTTGAATTCGACTCCGGGAATGTCGATCGCACTGCCTGAATGTCGCGAGTATTCTTCTGGACAGCAACCGCACCGAATAGGCCGAGCACAAAAGCCATGGCATAGAAACCCTTTTCGCTCAACGCGCGCGTTGCGTTGACCAGCCCGACGCAGAGCAGCAGAATCGCGAGAACCAGCGAGGTCCAGCTCAGGCCGTAGTAAATTCCCGTGACCGGAATCCCCTCGACGCGATCGCGAACGCTCTTTTGCAACGAAATGGCCGCGTAGAGTCCGTACGCCAGCACCGTGAAGTAATAACCGCGCTCGTTGAGCTGCATGTCTGAGTTCCACAAGCCAATCAGGTATGCACATGCGCCAGCAAGCAGCGCACCCCATGAGGCTGCAACGAATGCAAACGAAGGCTGTTGAGCTGAACGGTCGACCATCGGATTTCCTTTTTGAAGGTATTCGGTTCTTCGCGTGACCGCGCTTATGCGCGCACGCCCCACAATTCGAGCTTGAGCGACGGGAAGTCCCCCGCGACGTGCAGCGCAACGCCGCCGTGACGCACGACCTCCTCCCAAAGCGGCCCGCCCTGGGTCAATTCGTAATAGATGTAGCCCGCGTTGAATGGAATCTGCCGCGGCGGCACCGGCAGCGCCTCCAGGCCGATGCCCGGCAGGTGGCTACGCACGAGGCTCGGCAACTTCTCCGACGGCCCCGCCTTCGCCTGCGCAAGAAACTGCTGTTTCAACACATCGGCCGGCATTGCCGCGTGAACGGCCAGTACCAGAGACGCGAAACCCTGCATATCAACCGGATCGACCACCGCGTTGCGCATGCCGTGACCACGATCCTCGAGCACGATGCTCTGTGCGCTGCGCACCAACACGGCGTTGAGCAGCCGGTGCGTGTCGTCGACGACCGGTTTCAAGCACACGTGCGGCGTCGTATGCTGATAGGGCGGGTGCGTCTCGAGCGGCCGGCGCGTGTCGGTTCGCAGATGCGTCGACAATTCGCCCGCCATGCCGATCAGCAGCGCGTACACGTCGGCCGGCGACGTCGCCGCCACGCGCAGCAGATGCTGCAGCAGCGGCTCGTAGCGGTTCAGAATCTGCAGCAGCAGGTAATCGGTAACTGTCGCCGCACTTGCGGTCGTCTCGTCGGTGCCGGCGAGCCGCTGCGCAAGCGCATTCGCGCGCAGGCGCGCGAGATCATGAATCTTTGTGACCCAGCTCGTCAGTAGGTCGCTCGCGCCGTAACCGGATACCGGCGGCACGAGCGTGTCGTCGAGCACGATGCTTCCGTCCGCGCGGATCGTCTTAACGCACGTGAGTGCGAGACCGATCCAGGCATCGCCCAGCTCCTTTTCCGGCAGCAGGCGTACGCGCAAATTCGACAGCTGCACCGATTCGGGCGCAAGACCGATCGAGTTCGTGTCGCGTAGCTCCGTGTCGAACACCTGATAGCGTGCGAGCGAATCGGGTGTGTTGTCGAAGGTGGTCTCTTCGCAATTCGGCAACCGGATGGGCACGGCCAGGTAGATGACCTGGTCGAGATGCTCCTGCCGAATCGTCAACGGCGGCGGCAACGGCGTGTTGCCCGGTGCATCGAACGGCGTGCCGTCAGCGAATACACCCGCAGCCGATTTGACGATGACCTTGCCAAGCGCGAGCGCCTCGATGTCCAGCGCGAAGTGCGTGAAACCAAAAAAGAACGGCGACAGCGGCGCCGCGCGTTGATGCGCGTATTTCTCGAAATAGCGGTCCTGCTGCTGGAACAGCTGCGGACGGAAGAACAGCCCTTCCTGCCAGGCGACCTTGGCGTACCAGCTCATGCGTGCCGTCCGTTTTGTTGCGCGACATGTTTCATTTCTTGGCTTCCGTAATCCTGACAGCCTTGGCCTCGATATCGATGGTCAGTTTCAGCTTTGGCGTGAACAGGCGGTACCACGCCTTGTCCGGTGCGGCCGGCATTGCGTAGACTGCGCGCCATACCGTGTTCGGCAAGTCACGATAAGCCGCGATCACGCCGATGGTCTTCGTCGCCGGATCGGGCCGGCGTACGAGCGTCTGGTGCTCGCCAGGGCGCAACTGCAGTTCGTCGCGTTTCACAACGTCGTCGGCCAGCACCGTTTTGTCCTGGGTCTGCAGCGTAAAAAAATCGGCTGACTCGAAGGCACCGTCGCTCTTCAGTTCGTAGATGCGCACGACGATCGGCGCAGCCCTTCCCCGGTCGTCCGGATTGGCGTCGGGCAGCGCGTTCACGCGCATGTCGAGCCGAATCGGCTCCTTCGGCTTCGGCTCGCCACTGCTCGCGCAGGCGGAAAGCGCAAACGCGCAGGCGAGTGTGGTAACGGTCAGTAGCGAACGCATGCCGCGATGAACCCTCGTTGACAGTACGAGACACCCGACAACCGGCGGAGGCGATGCGCCTGCGCCAGTTGCGAGGCATCCACGTAATTACGCTTCCTTGTTGCCCTTGATGTCGAAGCTCGCGGTCACGGCGCCACCACTGCCGCCCTGCGCGTTCTGCACGACGTATTCCTGCTTGACCTTCGCGAACGACAACGACACCGATTCACGGCTCTTTTCCGCGTCGTTCTTGCTACCCGACGGTTTCACGCGCGTGACGATCACGTCGCTCATCGTGAGCTTCAGATATTCGAGCGGGTTGCCGCCGGCCTTGCGCATCACCAGCGTCGCCTGGTCGATGTGTTTACCCGTGAGCGCATACTTCATCAGGTTCGGACTTGCGCGGTCGATGTTGTGATCGAACGTCATATCCTTGACGGTCGCCTTGCCGGCACCGCCGCCGCTTCCGGCGTGCATCGTCGATTCCTGCTGGATATCCCACTCCCAGTTCAGAACCTCGATTTCGTCCTTGTGCTTGTCGTCAAGCGACTCGCCGTTGATGCCGTCGATCTTCAGGAAAATGTCCTGTGCCATGAGTAGTACTCCTATTGTTAAATGATTGAAAACTGACTGATCGTCATCTACTGAAGCAGTTCGATGTCCGCCCCTGCCGGACCTACCGTATGGTTAAGCCGCTTCCTTGATCGACGGCAGCTTCGTCACGAGCCGCAGCGAGACGGTCAGCCCTTCGAGCTGGAAGTGCGGACGCAGGAAGAATTTCGAGTTGTAGTAGCCGGGGTTGCCCTCGACCTCCTCGACGACCACTTCAGCGGCCGCGAGCGGCCGACGGGCCTTCGTCTCCTGCGACGAGTTGGTTGGATCGGCGTCGACGTAATGCATGATCCATTCGTTCAACCACCGTTGCATGTCCTCACGCTCCTTGAACGCGCCGATCTTGTCGCGGACGATGCACTTCAGGTAGTGCGCGAAGCGCGAGCACGCGAACAGGTACGGCAAGCGCGCAGACAGGTTCGCGTTGGCCGTCGCGTCCGCATCGTGATACTCGGCAGGCTTCTGCAGCGATTGGGCGCCAATGAAGGTCGCGTGATCGGTGTTCTTGCGGTGTACGAGCGGAATGAAGCCGTTCTTCGACAGCTCGGCCTCGCGCCGGTCCGAGATCGCGATTTCGGTCGGACACTTCATGTCGACTCCGCCATCGTCGGTCGGGAACGTATGGGTCGGCAGATTCTCGACCGTGCCGCCCGACTCGACGCCGCGAATCAGCGAGCACCAGCCGTACTGCTTGAACGAGCGGTTGATGTTGACGCCCATCGCGTACGCCGCGTTCGCCCAGCCATAGCGCCCATGGTTCGAACCGTTCGTGTCTTCCTCGAAATCGAATTCGTCGACCGGGTTGGTTTTCGCGCCATACGGCAGGCGCGCGAGGAATCGTGGCATCGCGAGCCCCACATAGCGCGCGTCCTCGGTGTTGCGCATCGAGTTCCACGCGGTGTATTCGAGGTTCTGCATGAAAATCTTCGTCAGGTCGCGCGGGTTCGCGAGCTCCTGCCACGACTCCATCTGCAGAACTGACGGTGCGGCACCGGTGATAAACGGTGTGTGCGCGGCAGCCGAGACCTTCGCGATCGAGCCGAGCAGATCTACGTCTGGCGGCGTATGGTCAAAGTAGTAGTCCGCAACAAGGCACCCGTATGGCTCGCCGCCGAGCTGGCCGTACTCCTCTTCGTAGATTTGCTTGAAGAGCGGGCTCTGATCCCAGGCAAGGCCCTTGTAGCGGCGCATCGTGCGATGCAGTTCGGCCTTCGAGACGTCCATGAAGCGGATCTTCAGGTGCTCGTCGGTTTCGGTGTTCGACACGAGGTGATTCAGGCCGCGCCAAGCGGATTCGAGCGCCTGGTAATCCTCGTGATGCAGGATCAGGTTGATCTGCTCGGAGAGCTTGTGATCGATCTGCGCGATGATCGCCGCGATGCTCTTGTAGGCGTCGTCGCTGATCGTCGCCGTTTGCACCAGCGCCTGCTCGGCGAGCGTCTGAACGGCCAGTTCAACGGCTTCGCGCGCGTCGTCGGTCTTGGGTCGGAACTCGCGTTCCAGCAGCTGACTGAAATCGGATTGGGTATCCGTCTGCGCAACCGCGGCCCGTGCTTCCTGTTTCGCCATGATGGTCATCCTTTATCGGTTCATCGGTCAGTTCGCGCCGTCTTGATCGGCAGTTTCGTCCGCTTGCCGCTCGGGCTTCGGCGCGGCGGCCAGCGACTTGAGCAACGCCGGGTCCTGCAGCAACTGCGTAACGAGCGCCTCGGCGCCCGATTTGCCGTCCATGTAGGTCTGCAGATTGGCGAGTTGCGTACGCGCTTCCAGCAGTTGGCGCAGCGGCTCGACCTTGCGCGCGATCGCGGCAGGCGAAAAATCCTCCATGCTCTCGAAGGTCATATCGACCATCATCTGGCCCTCGCCCGTCAGCGTATTCGTCACGGCGAATGCGACGCGCGGCCGGATCGCCTTCATGCGCTCATCGAAATTATCGATGTCGATTTCGAGAAAGCGTCGGTCCGATACCGCCGGCAGCGGCTCGATCGGATGCTTGCCCGACAGATCGGCAAGCACGCCCATCACGAACGGCAGCTCGACCTTCTTCTCCGAGCCGTAGACCTCAACGTCATACTCGATCTGCACACGCGGCGCACGGTTGCGCGCAATGAATTTCTGCGAACTGCGGGATGCGGCCATGAATGAAGCTCCTGAACGGTGGTGGTTGGATGACAAGCTCAGAGAACCGGCTCGTCTGAATGAAGGACGTTCGCCTCGAACGCGAGGGCCTGTGCTGGTGGGCGGGATGGGTCGGCCACGCCGATCGCAATACGCGACAGCATCTGCTTCGACGTAGAGGCATCGAGCCACAGCGCGGCCAGTCGAGGCAGCACGTGCTGCTCGATGAATCCGATCAACACGCGTGCGCCTGTCTCCTGCACGAGACAGCGGTCGACGATGTAATCGACGACCGCGTGGTCGTACGTCAGTGCGATGTCGCGGCCGTGGGCCATACGCTTGGCGACGCGCCCCAGATGCAGGCGGACGATGCTGGCGAGCGCACTGTCGGCAAGCGGCCGGTAGGGCACGACGGTCACGCGCCCGAGGAACGCCGCCGGGAAAACCTTGAGCAGTTCAGGCGTCAGCGTCTCCCTCAGGCCATCCTGATCCGGTGCGAGCAAGGGATCAGCGCAGAGACTCGTGCTCAGTTCGGAACCGACGTTGCTCGTGAGCAGGATCGTCGTGTTGCGGAAATCGATGTAACGACCGTCGCCGTCTTCCATGTAGCCTTTGTCGAACACCTGGAAGAACATCTCATGCACGTCGCGGTGAGCCTTCTCGATCTCGTCGAGCAGTACGACCGAATACGGACGGCGGCGCACCGCTTCGGTCAGGACACCGCCCTCGCCGTAGCCGACATAACCCGGAGGCGCCCCTTTCAGGCCCGAGACGGTGTGTGCCTCCTGAAACTCGCTCATGTTGATCGTGATCAGGTTCTGCTCGCCGCCGTAAAGTGCTTCGGCGAGCGCCAGAGCCGTTTCCGTCTTGCCGACGCCCGAGGGGCCGGCGAGCAGGAACACACCGAGCGGCTTCTTCGGGTCGGTCAGGCCAGCGCGCGCGGTTTGCACGCGTTCACCCATTTGACGCAGCGCGCCGGTCTGGCCAATCACGCGTGCCTCGAGCGTGTCGGGCAGCATGCGCACAGCCGCGACCTCGTCGGTCACCATGCGGCCCACAGGGATGCCGGTCCAGTCGGACACGATTTCAGCGACGATTGCCTCGTCGACCTCGGGGAAGACCAGGGGCATCTCGCCCTGTAGGTCGGCAAGCGCACGTTCGAGATCGCGGAGCTTCGTGAGCGACGCGGCCTGATCCCGTAAACACTCACCCTCGTCAGGCGCAATGGTCTCGCGGGCGGCCAGCAATGCCCCGGCGGCGGCGGCCTGAGCACGCCAGCGATCCTGGACTGCCGCCTCTTCCGTTACCAGCGCATCGATACGGCCCCGCACGCCGGCCAATGCCCTGTCGGCATCCAGACCGATGCGCGCTTCCTGCACGAGCAACGCTTCCTCGGCACGCGCGGCCGCAAAACGCTGACGCACGTCGTCCAGTTCACGCGGCGCGGCATGCTGCGACAACGCCACACGCGCGCAGGCGGTGTCAAGCAGGCTGATGGCCTTGTCCGGCAGCTGACGCGATGGGATATACCGGTGTGACAGCGTCACCGCCGCACGGATCGCTTCGTCAAGCACCACGACGCCGTGATGCCGGGAAAACGTATGTACGAGCCCGCGCACCATATCGACGGCGGCAGCTTCGGACGGCTCCGCAATCTGCAGCACCTGGAAGCGTCGCGTGAGCGCCGGATCCCTTTCGATGTGACGCTTGTACTCGGCCCATGTCGTCGCACCGATCGTACGGCTCGAGCCGCGCGCAAGCGCGGGTTTCAGCAGATTGGCGGCGTCGCCCGTGCCCGCCTGCCCGCCTGCGCCGATCAGCGTGTGAATCTCGTCAATGAAGAGGATCACCGGCGCCTGCGATTTTGCAGCGGCTTCGAGCAACGCTTTCAGACGCGCCTCGAACTCCCCTTTCATGCTCGCGCCGGCGAGCAATGCGCCGACGTCGAGCGACAGCAGCCGCACATCGGCAAGCTTCGGCGGCACGTTGCCCGACGCAATCGCGCGCGCCAGCCCTTCCACGACGGCCGTTTTGCCAACGCCGGCCTCCCCCGTCACCAGCGGATTGTTCTGCCGACGGCGCAGCAGCACGTCAATCATCGTGCGAATCTCGAGTTCACGGCCGATGACCGGGTCGATCTCGCCCGCGCGAGCGCGCGCCGTCAGGTCGGTGCAATATTGGTCGAGCGAACCACCCTTCAATGCGACTGGCATTGCGCCGGACGCCTCGCCCGGCGTTGCCGTCGAAAAGTCGCTGTGGTCGTACGGCGCATCGGCGGCTTCGGGCGAGCCGTCGATCCATGCGGGCAGTTGATCGTCCAGCCCGTCAACCGGGATCTTGCCGAACGCGGGGGAGATTGACAGCAGAACGCGCCGCAGCTCGGGCGTCGAGACAAGCGCAGCAACGAGCCACGCGCCGCGCACACGACGATCGCCATGACTCAGCGTCGCAAGCACCCATGCGCGCTCGATCGCCGTCTCGATGTGCCACGAGAAATCGCTGATCGAACTGGCGCCGGCCGGCAGCGCGGCCAACGCCCTTGCGAAATCCCGATCCAGTGCGTCGCGATCGATGCCAGCGTGGCGCACGATGCGATGCAGGTCACTGTCGGGTTGCTGCAGGAGCTGATGCAACCAGTGGACGAGTTCCACGTACGGATTGCCGCGCAGCTTGCAGAACTGTGTCGCCGATTCGATGCTGCGGTAGAGCTGAACTCCGAGCTTGCCGAACAGCGCCTGGCGTGAAATCGTCATGCGAACCTTTTTCTTGTTTATTCGGTATGTTCCCGGCCTCGGCCATAGCGATCGGGAATTCTATTCATGCGACATTTATCTACTGCCGCATTTCGCACACAAGGAAAATGAAAGCTTCTCAGGTCGCGCATTATTTCAACCAATTCGCGTCGCCGTCAACCCATGTGAACGATAAAAAACCGAGCCAAATCTCACCTCATCGCTTCTCACAAACCAAAGATGCGACATTCAAAAACCGTGTTAAAAATGCACAAACAGAACAAAAAGTACAACACGCAAACTGTTGTTTTAATTGACTAATTCAGACTGAAATGTGAATTATTTTTAACAAAAAAAACCATTACCAGACCCGCTATCTTGATATTCAGCAAGTCCGACAACACCCCTTATTAATTAATAAATTATTTCGAGACTTAATCTCGATAATATTTTCAAATAAAGACATCACACTTCAATTTGAAGAATTACCCGATCTCATGGGTAAAATGCGCATTCCTTCATATTCGCATCCTCCATGCGCTCATTCCGTATGCCGTGGCACCGCCGCCCCGACACCTCGCTTACCGAGCCCGAGCTGCGCAACGAGCCACCCGATTCCGAGAAGCGGGAGGACAGCGCGGACTTTCTCCTGTTCGAACCATCAGATCGCGTGGGCAGCAATACGTCGATCCTCAATCTGATCGGCAGCCACGGCGTGACTGCCGATACCGCGCGGGGAAAACGCGGCACCGGGTCGCAGGCGATGCCATTGCCTGAGCGCACCGACGACCTCGTCGAAACGCTTCACGCGCAATACTGGCGCGCGCTGACGGATCCACACACCGCCCTTTCCGGCTCATGGGGCGAACAACTAGACTCGCATGCGACACCTGTTGCCTCAGTCATGCCCGATTCGCACGACCTCTGGCCAACGCCGACAAACGCAGCCGCCTCCGGTTCGATCGAAGTGATGCTGTCAGGCAAACGCAACCTCGAGGACGCGTTCGGCCACCTGAACACGGGTTTCACTCCCGAGCTTGAGATCGAACCCGTGCCAGAAGTCCTGCGCCTCTTTGCGCCCCCCGAATTCCATGCGGCCGAAGCTCGCCGTGCGCCGGCCTTACCGCCCGCGCTCACCCGGCGCGAGCATCACGCGCTATCGGTCGATAGCCCGCTGGCCGCGCCTGTACGCAAGGACGACGCATGAACATGCCATTTGCTGCCGAAGAGCCGTTTAGCCGCGGCCTGGACAACCTGCCGATCGCCGCGCAGATCGAGCGGATCGAATCGCATATTCGCGCGCAGCCGGCCCTCGCCGCCCATCGGTGGGCGCTGTTCCAGTGGCTGTGCGTAACGGGCGACTGGACACGCGCCGTGATTCAACTGCAGACGTGGGCAAAGCTCGAGCCGCAACAGGCGCAGGCCGCCCAGGTTGTTCGTGACCTGATCCGGGCCGAGCGCTGGCGTCATAAGGTCGTCGTAGGGCGGGAGCGTCCAGGGTTCGTTCTCGAACCTGCGTCGTGGGTCAAGGAGCTGGTGGGTGCATTGGAATTGGCCGCGGACGGACACGACGAACTCGCCGATGACGCCCGCGCAAAGGCGCTCGACGCGGCGCCGCTCATTGCCGCACGCACACCGGGTGGCGTCGCAAGCTGGATCGCCGACAGCGATTCGCGTTTCGGCCCGGTGTGCGAAGTCATCACGGCCGGGCACTATCGATGGGTACCGTTCGCCGATCTTGCCGCGTGGCGCATTGCCCCGCCTGCGAACCTCATTGATCTAGTCTGGGCGCCGTGTGTGCTGACACTGAGCGACGGCAGTACCGTGCGCGGCTTCATGCCTGCCCGCTACCCCGGCTCGGAGGCCGCGATCGATGCCCTGCGTCTGGGGCACGAAACGGCCTGGCATGACGCTGGGCGTACCGCCGTCATCGCGCTCGGACAAAAAACCTGGACAACGGATCAGGGGGATTTCGGTCTCTTCGAACTGGCCCACGCGCAGTTCGGCTCGCGTATCGCGGACGGCGCCACCGCCGGAGAGCCGGTCGATGACTGAGCGCAAGCGGCATCCCACTCGGGGCGACTCGCTCGTCGCCCGCCCACCGCGGCGGGCAAACGCACACCTGATGCCGACTCTGCTCGACCGGCTGCGAGACGACGCACCGCATCGGCTCGTCGAAGCACCCGAGGAATATGCCATCACACGCAAGCAGATGCGCGACATCGTCCAGCGCGATCTCGCCTATCTACTCAACACGACAAGTATTGAAGACCGGATCGAGCGCGTACGCCACCCGCAAGCGGCCGCGTCGACCGTCAATTTCGGCGTGCCGCCGCTCGCGGGCACCTTTCTCGCGTCGCGCCAGTGGAATGACATCGAGCAAATGATCCGGAAAGCCATCACTGATTTCGAACCGCGGCTGATCCCCGATTCGCTGGTGGTGACGCCCCGCCAGGACGACGCCGCCAGCGGCCATCACAATGTGCTCGCGTTCGAAGTGCGCGGCCTGGTTCACATGGACCCGTATCCACTTGAATTCATGGTGCAGAGTTCGCTCGATCTCGATACGAGCGAAATCCAGATCACCGGCATGCGCTCCCGGTAGGCACCGCATAACGACAAAACGAGACCTTTCCGATGGATCCGCGACTACTCGACTATTACAACCAGGAACTCATCTACATGCGCGAACTCGCCACCGAGTTCGCGCAGGCGCATCCGAAAATCGCGCGCCGGCTCGGCATGCAGGCCGGTGAGGTGGCCGACCCCTACGTCGAGCGCCTGATCGAGTCGTTCTGCTTCATGGCCGCGCGCATGCAGCTCAAGCTCGATGCGGAGTTTCCGCGCTTCACCGGGCGGCTGCTGGAAGTGATCTACCCGAACTACGTCGCGCCCACGCCGTCGATCGCGGTCGCGCGCCTGTACCCCGGTCAGGCCGAAGGCAATCTGGCCGCAGGCTACCGTATCGCACGCGGCACGTCGTTCAAGGCGCGGGTTCCCGATGGCGAAAAAACCGCTTGCCAGTTTACGAGCGGGCAGGACGTCACGCTCTGGCCGCTCACGATCACCGACGCGCGCCTGACGGGCATTCCGCCCGACATTCCGGCGCTCGACCGCTATGTCCCGCCCGACCGACAGGTGCGCGGTGCATTGCGGCTGCGGCTGGCGACGACAGGCAACGTGCGCATCGCCGATCTGAAGGGGCTCGACCGGCTGCCCGTGTATCTGGCCGGCGACGAACAGGTCGCCTCGCACCTGTTCGAGCTGCTGCACGTCGCCGGCGTCGCGTCCGTGATTGCCCCTCCCGGCGAATTCGGCTCACCGGGCCGCCCTCCCGCCGCCGTGACTCACGGTGCGGTCGAACACGAGGGCTTGCGCACCGATCAGAACTTGCTGCCACTCACCTGGACGAAGTTTCACGGGCACAACCTGCTGCACGAATACTTTGCGTGCCCGGCACGGTTCTGGTTCTTCGCACTCAACGGTCTTGCAGAAGGGCTGTCCCGCGTGAACGGTCGCGAAGTCGAAATCGTCGTGCTGCTCGACCGGGTGCCGGGCCAGCTCGCGAACCTCGTCGACGCGTCGCGCTTCGCGCTGTTCTGCACGCCCGTCATCAACCTCTTCAAACGGCATACCGACCGCATCGAGATTTCCCCCCGCGAGACCGAGTCTCATCTGGTGCCCGCCAGGCTCGCACCGCTCGACTACGAAGTGTTCTCGGTGGAGACCGTGCATGGACAGGTCGCAGCGACTTCCGACGAACTGGAATTCCGTCCGCTTTATCAGACGCTGAACAACGACGAAGGTAATCACGGGCGGTACTTCTCGACACGGCGCGAACGGCGGCTCGTGTCCGATTCGGCCCGCCGTTACGGCACGCGTACCCCCTATGTCGGCACCGAAGTGTTTCTCTCGCTGGTTGACCAGAACGAGGCTCCTTATGGCGAGGACATCCGTTTCCTGTCAGTCGTTGCGCTGCTGACGAACCGGGATCTCGCCACGCTCGTGCCGCGCAACGGCGTGCGTGACCTGGAGACAGAGGAATCGGCGCCAGTCGAGAGCATCGGGCTTATTCGCCCGCCGAGCCCGCCGAAAGCGCCGTATGCGGAGCGAGAGATGGCGTGGCGACTGATCCGCCAGCTCAACTTCAACTACCTGCCGCTCGAAGGTCTCGATCACCGTGACGGCGGTCAGGGACTACGCGACCTGCTGCGCCTTACCCTTTCGAACGACAACAACGAGCATCTGCGGCAAGTTGAAAGTCTCGTCGGCGTCAAGACGCGCCCGGTAACACGCAAGCTGCCGGGCACGGGCCCGATGACGTTCGGGCGTGGCATCGAGTGTGCGGTAACGGTCGACGAGGCCGGTTTCTCCGGCGTGAGCCCCTATCTATTCGGTACGATTCTCGAACACTGGCTGGCACGGCACGTGTCGATCAACAGCTTCACACAGACCGAATTGCATTCGATGCAGCGCGGCCGTATCGCTCGCTGGCCCGTGCGCACCGGGACACGCGGAGTGCTGTAATGAAACGTGCCACCCTGCCGGCGCTCGTGCGCGACAGCACGCTTTCGCCCGACTTGCTAGAAAGTCTTCAAATGGAGCCGTGGCGCTTCGGGTTCCTGTCACTGCTGCGACGCATCGGCTCGAACTCTGCGGTCGACCCGGTCGGCACCGCGCGCCGACCGCAGGCCGAGCCGTTCCGGCTCGGACAACAACCGAGTCTCGCTTTCGCGCCGCGCGAAATCGCCAGCGTCCAGGAAACGGCGGGACGGCTCAAGGTGCGGCTCTTCGGTCTCGGTATGCTCGGGCCGAACGGGCCGCTGCCGATCCACGTGACCGAATGGGCGCGTGAACGCGAAGAGGGCCGTCACGACACGACGACGGTCGACTTCTTCGACATCTTCCATCACCGGTTCCTGACGCTGTTCTATCGCACGTGGGCATCGGCACAGTCGACAGCCGGCCTCGACCGGAAAGACGACGAGCGGTTTTCGTTCTACATCGCGAGCCTCACGGGCCACGACACCGCCGAAATCGGGCGGCGCCCCCTGCCCTCGCACGCGCGACTGGCAGCGTCCGCGCATCTCGTACGCGAGTCGCGCAACTCGGACGGACTGCGCGCCACACTCGAGCACTACTTCGGCGTGCCGGTCGCGATCGAGGAGAACGTATTCCACTGGATCGCAATCGCCCCGGCCGATCAGGGACGCATGGGCCGGCCGGGCCCCGCCGCGACGATGGGACAAGCCGCAATGCTCGGCCGCGTGGCGCCGGACCGTCAGCACCGGTTCCGCATCGTGATCGGCCCCATCGATCTCGACGCGTATCTGCGCTTCACGCCGCAGGGCGAGGATCTGCCGCGTCTCGTCGAATGGGTGCGTGCGTTCGTCGGCTACGAACTGGAATGGGAGCTCGAACTGCGCATCAGGCCCGAAAGCGCGCCGCCGGCCGTCATGGGCGGCCAGCAACGCATGGGATGGTCCGGATGGCTGGGGCGCCCGAGACCCGACCGGCCGATTACCGGCATGCGGTTCGAACCAGAACGTTATGTGAGGCATTTCGAACAACGCGCTACTGAATCCGACAATCGACCATGAGCAAAAAGCAGTCACCCCGACAGTCCGTATCCGGTAAAGGTACCTCGAAGGACACGCCGCATCCCGACTGGCTCGCGCCAGCGAGCGATTCCATGCCCTGCGGCCCGGACCTCGAATACGACCACGATTTCGTCGTGCTGTTCGCGACCGCGGCGCCCAGACAGGACGTGCAGTACGGCGCATTCGTCGGTGCCCCCGACCCTGTCAACTGGAGCGAGCTTGAACGCGACTGCCAGCGGCTTATGCTGCGTACGAAGGATATTCGGGTCGCCGTCCTGTATACGCGGTGCCGCACGCGGCTCGCCGGTGCCACAGGCCTTGCAGATGGCACAGGGTTGCTGGCCGCCTGGCTCGATGCGTTTGCCGAGCAGGTGCATCCGCAACCCGATGTCGACGGTGGGCGCGACGCCGCACATGAAATGCGAATGAATGCAATACAGGCGCTCGCCGATCCGGACGGACTGCTCGCCGACGTGCGCGAGATCGTTCTTTCGAAGTCGACGCGCGCTCGACTGCAGGTACGCGACGTCGAGCGTGCCTTTGCGCACCCTCGCCCCCCCGATGCCCTCGCGCCCGAGTCCGTTATGCAGCAGTTGCGGGATGTGTGCACGCAGCAGCCCGATGTGATGGCGGGGTTCGACGATACGATTACGTATCTCGCAACAATCGAAGCATGGTGCGCCGTGCATCTCGAAGGGTGCCTGCCAGACCTGTCGTCGCTCACGCGGCTCATCGGCAGGTTGAATGCGCCCGCGTCGATAAACGCGGTCGAGCAGTTGGAAGAATCCCGCGATCCCGCGCCGGCCTCCAACCAATCATCAGGAAGTGATGCGTCGGTGCAGCTCGAACCGGTGAATGACAGAACGGTTAGCGCCACCGAGCGCATAACGACCCAGCCGAGATCCGCACCGGCAGACCGCCAAGCCGCACTCACTCTGATTCGTACGGCGCGAACGTGGTTCGAGACCCACGAACCCAGCAGCCCGATTCCCGTGTTGCTCAAACGTGCGGAGCGGTTCGTCGGCAAGCCTTACGCCGAGGTCGTCACGGCGATTCCAGCCGAGCTTCTGGCGCAGTGGGAAGAAACCGAGCTTGGCGAATAGCAACGGACAGCCGCTATATGGCACGAGTGGATGTCTCAGGTGCGCAGACGGCTCGGCAGCAAGGGCCAAAAAGTTTTTCGAATTCCTGCCCTATCTAGCACAACCACATTCGCTCGATTCGGTCGCCGCCGAAATGTGTGTCACGCGTGGAACAGTGGCGTAGTGGCGACGGCGTTTCCGCACTTTGCTGTGGACGCTCGACCCGTCGGGACACTACGTGGACCGCGTGCGCCTCGGTCAAAAACCCGCGCTGCGCAAACGCACGTTTCCGTATTGCAAAAGTCAGGCTGACCAAAGATTTTCACGTGCATCCCCCTGGACGAATCGGTCCACCGCAGGAAGAGCGGCGATCCAATCGATCCCAGGAAACGCAAACTTAAGGCGACGTGAAGATTGTCCGTGATACGCCTGACCAATATGCGCCCGGGCATCTGCCCGCGGCCGGATGCCCGCTGCCAGCCCCCCCGCTGCCGGGTACCGGATGCCCGGTCAGCGATCGACGCGTTGCTGGAAATGCGCGGGGTAGCGCTCGCCGACGATCCTGATCTGCTGCAGCGCCGTCTCGATCGCGGCGAGATCGTCATCCGTCAGCACGACTTCGGCCGCGCCCACGTTCTCTTCGAGCCGGTGCAGCTTCGTCGTGCCCGGAATCGGCACGATCCACGGCTTGCGAGCCAGCAGCCACGCCAGCGCGATCTGCGCGCGCGTCGCCCCCTTGTCTGTCGCGATCCGGCCGAGCAGGTCGACGAGGCCCGCGTTCGCCTTGCGGTTCTCCTCGGAGAAGCGCGGCACGACATTGCGGAAATCGTTCTCTGCGAACGTCGTATTTGCATCGATCGCGCCGGTCAGGAAACCTTTACCGAGCGGGCTGAACGGCACGAAGCCGATCCCGAGTTCCTCTAGCGTCGGCAGGATCCGCGCCTCCGGCTCGCGCCACCACAGCGAATACTCGCTTTGCAGCGCGGCGACCGGCTGCACCGCGTGCGCGCGGCGAATCGTCTGCTCACCGGCTTCCGACAGCCCGAAGTGCACGACCTTGCCCTCGCGGATCAGGTCCTTGACCGTGCCGGCCACGTCCTCGATCGGCACATTCGGATCGACGCGATGCTGGTAGAACAGGTCGATGCGATCGACCTTCAGCCGCTTCAGCGCCGCGTCGGCCACTTCACGGATATGCGCGGGCCGGCTGTCGACGCCCTTCATCGCCTGGCCGTCCTCGAAACCGAATTTGGTGGCGATCACGACCTGGTCGCGAAACGGCGCGACCGCCTCGCCGACCAGTTCCTCGTTGATGAACGGGCCATACGCTTCCGCCGTGTCGAAGAACGTCACGCCGCGCTCGAACGCGGCACGGATCAACGCGATGCCGCTCGCCTTGTCGGTCGCGGGGCCGTAGCCGTAACTCAATCCCATGCAGCCGAGCCCGATTGCCGAGACTTCGAGGCCGCTCTTACCAAGCATGCGTTTTTGCATGACGCTCTCCTGCTGAAGATGAAAAAGTTCGACTGAATGCCGCGGAAGCCAGTGTAGGTTGATGGATACACCTCAACAATCGGCGTACCATTTCATGCGTTACTGAGGAAAATTCACAAATGCTCCGCACCGGCATCGGCGAACTGACGACCTTCATCACGATCGCGGAGCAGCGCAGCTTCAGCGGCGCGGCCCGCATCCTGGGCGTGTCGCCGTCGGCGCTGAGCCATGCGGTGCGCCACCTCGAAGCACGGCTCGGCGTGCGACTCTTCAACCGCACCACGCGCTCCGTCGCGCTGACGGAGGCCGGCGAGCAGTTGCTGCTGCGCGTGCGGCCCGCGGTGGCCGATCTCGAGGACGCGTTGAACGACGCAGCCACCGCCCGCAACCGTCCGTCCGGCCAGATCCGGATCAGCGCATCGGAAGCGGCTGCGCGCCCGCTGATCCGGCATGTGCTGCCCGCGTTCGTCGCCCGCTATCCGGACATCCACGTCGAGTTCGTCACCGATTCGCGATTGATCGACATCGTCGAGCACGGCTTCGACGCCGGTATCCGCGTTCACGAAGACGTGCCGCGCGACATGATCGCGGTGAAGTTCGGCGACACGATCCGCTTTATCGCGGTGGCGTCGCCCGACTACCTGTCGCGGCACGCGCCGCCGGAGCGGCCGCAGGACCTCACGCATCACCGGTGCATCCGCTACCGGTTCGAAAGCGGCGCGCTCTATCGATGGGATCTGATCCGCAAGGGCAAGCGCGTCAGCGTGGATGTCGACGGGCCGATGACGCTCGGCAACCAGGGGCTGATGATCGATGCCGCGCTGGCCGGCATCGGCATCGCGTGGGTCACGGAATCGCGCGTGACCGATCACGTCGCCGTCGGTCGGCTCGTGCGCGTATTGCCGGAATGGAGCCAGGATTTCGGCGCGCTGTGTCTCTACTACCCGGCGAACCGGCATCCGCCGGCGGCACTGCGGCTGTTCGTCGAGGCCGTGCGCGAGTGGGTGGCGGCCGGGCGCGAAGCGGCGCCGGCTTGAGCGCACGCGCAAGCACATACGCACATCATCGCGGCTGATGCCGAGCAGCGCGGCACACGGGTCCCGCCTGCGCTCCAGCTCAGCGCGTGGCGCGCATCAGAATGTTCGCGAACGGCAAGCCTTCGTCGTCCTCGGCGCGCCTAGAAATTTCCTCGAAGCCGAGCCGCGCATAGAACGCGCGGGCATCGCGATTGTCGGCGTATACCTCGAGATCGAGCGTGCCCTTGAGCGCGAGCGCATGCTCGACCAGCGCGCGGCCGATCCCGTGGCCGTGCATCGCCGGCGCGACGAACAATCCGCCGATCGACGCGTCGACCAGGCCGATGAACCCGACCGGTTCGCCGGCCCGACACGCGACCCAGGTTTCCGCCTTGGGTAGATAAACCTCTTCGATCAGCGTGCGCTGCTCGCGCAGCCGCGCGTCGCCGAGAAACGGATGCGCGAGCAGCGATGCGTCGAACCAGATGGCCGACAGCGTGTGCAGGTCGGATGCCTCGTAGGCGCGAATCTCGATTGCCATGTTTTTCTGTTGTTCCATTCGTCCTGCGACGACGAACGCACCCCGGCGCGTTCGTCGATGCGGTATGCCGCGCACGTTGCTCGAAGCATTGCGCGCAGCACTGCATTACCGCAGGTTGGTTCTCGCCAGCTCGACGATCTCGTCGCCGCGCCCGCTGAGGATCGCGCGCAGCATGAACAGGCTGAAACCCTTCGCATGCGCGAGTTCGATCTTCGGCGGCATCGCGAGCTCGTACTTCGACGTGACGACATCGACGACCGCCGGCCCGTCATGCGCGAACGCCATGCGCAATGCTTCCTCGACGTTCTCCGAATGTTCGACTCGCACGCTGAAGATGCCTGCGCCCTTCGCGATCGCCGCGAAATCGGTCGGGCTCAGGTCGACGTTCGTGTCGAGATAGCCGGCCGCTTTCAGCTCCATCGACACGAAGCCGAGCAGGCTGTTGTTGTACACGACGATCTTGATCGGCAGCTTGAGCTGGCGTGCGGTCAGCAGATCGCCGAGCAGCATCGACAGCCCGCCGTCGCCGGACAGCGACACCACCTGCCGCCCCGGATGCGCACCCTGCGCGCCGAGCGCCTGCGGCATCGCGTTCGCCATCGAGCCGTGATTGAACGAGCCGTGCAATTGCCGCTTGCCGTTCATCGTCAGGTAGCGCGCGGCCCACAGCGTCGGCGTGCCGACGTCGGCCGTGAAGATTGCGTCTTCCGTCGCGACTTCGTCGACGATCTTCGTCAGGTATTGCGGGTGAATCGCGCGGCCTGGCGGCTCGGCCACCGCGAGATCGTCGAGCCCCTTGCGCGCGGCCGCGTAATGCTTCAACGCGTTTTCGAGGAAACGCCGTTGCGTCTTGCGCGTGAGGCGCGGCAGCAGCGCCGCGATCGTCTCCTTCACGGTGCCGACGAGACCGAGCGCAAGCGGCGCGCGATGGCCGAGTTGCGAGCCCTTCCAGTCGATCTGCGCGACCTTCGCGTTCGACGGATAGAACGGCCGGTACGGAAAATCCGTGCCGAGCATCAGCAGCGTGTCGCACGATTCCATCGCGTGATAGCCCGAGCTGAAGCCGATCAGCCCCGTCATCCCGACGTCGAACGGGTTGTCCCATTCGACGAACTGCTTGCCGCGCAGCGCATGCACGACCGGCGCGCCGAGCGTATCGGCCAGCGCGACCACTTCATCGTGCGCGCCCTGCGTGCCGCTGCCGCACAGCAGCGTGACCGCGTCGGATGCGTTGAGCAGTGCCGCGAGCCGGTCGAGATCGGTGTCGGCCGGCAGGATCGACGGCGGCGCCGATTCGCTCCACGCCGGTGCCTCTTCCGGGCCGTCGCCGAGCGCAATGTCGCCCGGCAGCACGATCACGGCCACGCCGCGTTCCTCGATCGCCGTGCGCATCGCGCGCGCGAGCACGCGCGGGAACTGTGATGCGTTCGTCACGAGTTCCGCGAAGTGGCTACATTCGCGGAACAGCTCCTGCGGATGGGTTTCCTGGAAGTAGCCGAGGCCGATCTCGGTCGACGGAATGTGCGCGGCGATCGCGAGCACCGGCTGGTGATTGCGGTGGCAGTCGTAGAGCCCGTTGATCAGGTGCAGGTTGCCGGGGCCGCAACTGCCCGCGCATACCGCGAGCCGCCCGGTCGACGCGGCATCCGCGCCGGCCGCGAACGCGGCACTTTCCTCATGCCGCGTATGCATCCAGCGGATCGAGCCGATCTGGCTCAGGCTGAACGACAGGCCGTTCAGGCTGTCGCCCGTCACGCCCCAGATGCGCTCGACGCCCGCTGCCGCCAGCGTCTTCGCCAGATATTCCGCCATCGTCTGTTTTGCCATGCTGTCCTCGCTCGTTGATGGGTCGTCACACGAATGAATCGGCTTCGGTGGCCGCCTTCGCCACCGAACGGACGAGCATACGCGATCGCTTCGCGCGGCGTCGTGAAGGTGCGCCGCGCTTGCGCGCGTTTCGTTCGGTCCCTTTCGGCGGTGTCGGGCGACTGTCTCCGTTTCGTCGGCCAGCCGGCGGTATCGCTTGCGAAGGCGCGTTCAGCTCCAGTCGGAAGCCGACTCGTCCGGATCGACCAGCGTCAGCCCCGCCGCCGGCAACGGCAGCGCGGTCTTGTAGCGCACCTGCTTCAGCGCGAAGCTCGACCGGATGTTCGACACGCCGGGAATCGTCGTCAGGCGCTCGATGATGAAACGCTCGAGCGTGCGCATGTCGGGCATCACGACGCGCAGCAGGTAGTCGGCGTCGCCCGACATCAGGTAGCACTCCATCACCTCCGGCCGCTGCGAGATCGCTTCCTCGAAGCGCTGCAGTGCATCCTCGACCTGCTTCTCGAGGCTGACCTGGATGAACACGTTGATCCGCAGCCCGAGCGGTTCCGGGTCGAGCAGCGTGACCTGCTGCCGGAACAGCCCGAGCTTCTCGAGCGCGCGCACGCGGTTGAAGCACGGCGTGGCCGACAGGTTCACCGCCCGCGCGAGTTCCGCGTTCGTGATCCGCGCGTTCTGCTGAAGCTGGTTCAGGATGCCGATGTCGATGCGGTCGAGCCGCCGCGGGTTTGCGCTCATGGTCGAAATATTCCGGAAGAGTGGCCGTAACCGGAATATTTACACTATCCACACTGGAATTCCCAATGAAATCAGACGCATATTTTGCGGATCGGCGGGTAGCATGTTTCGACCGATTGCCACTGATTGCGCGCCGCTCCGAACCGGTGCGCGGGAGACCTGCGATGACGGACCTGTCGAACGGACTCGAAGCCACGCGGCGCGCGAACCTCGCGCACGCCGACGCCGACCCGGAAGAAACCGCCGAATGGCTTGAAGCGCTCGACGCGGTCGTCGCGCACGTCGGCAAGGATCGCGCGCAGTTCCTGCTCGACCGGCTCGCCGCGCATGCGCACGCGAGCGGCCTCGCGGCGGCGCGCGGGCCCGTCACGCCGTACGTGAACACGATCGCCGCGCACGACCAGCCGCCCTACCCGGGCGATGCCGAGCTCGAAGAGCGGCTGTCGGCCGCGCTGCGCTGGAACGCGCTCGCGATGGTCGTGCGCGCGAACCGCGCGTACGGCGAGCTCGGCGGCCACATCGCGAGTTACGCGTCGGCATCCGACCTGTTCGAAGTCGGCTTCAACCATTTCTTCCGCGCGACAACGGCAGAGGGCAGCAGCGGCCCCGGTGAACGCGGCACAAGCGGCGACCTCGTCTACTTCCAGCCGCATTCGTCGCCGGGCGTCTATGCACGCGCCTATCTCGAAGGCTTCCTCGACGAAGCGCACCTGAAGCACTACCGCCGCGAGATCGCCGGGCCCGGCCTGTGTTCGTATCCGCACCCGTGGCTGATGCCCGACTTCTGGCAGTTCCCGACCGGTTCGATGGGCATCGGCCCGATCAACGCGATCTACCAGGCGCGCTTCATGCGCTACCTGCAGCATCGGGGCCTCGCGAACACCACGAACCGCACCGTATGGGGCTTCTTCGGCGACGGCGAGATGGACGAGCCCGAATCGCTCGGCGCGCTGTCGCTCGCCGCGCGTGAGGGGCTCGACAACCTCGTGTTCGTGATCAACTGCAACCTGCAGCGGCTCGACGGCCCGGTGCGCGGCAACGGCCGCGTGATCGACGAGCTCGAGGCGCTGTTCGCCGGTGCCGGCTGGAACGTGATCAAGGTGTTGTGGGGTTCCGACTGGGATCCGCTGTTCGCACGCGATCATGCGGGCGCGCTTGCCCGCGCGTTCGCCGACACCGTCGACGGCCAGTTCCAGACCTTCTCCGCGAACGACGGCGCGTACAACCGCGCGCGCTTCTTCAGCCGCGACCCGGCGCTCGACGCGCTCGCCGCGCAGCTCACGGACGCGGAAATCGACCGCCTGCGCCGCGGCGGCCACGACGCGCGCAAGCTGCACGCCGCGTATGCACGTGCGTTGGCCCATCGCGGCCAGCCGACCGTGATCCTCGCGAAAACGATGAAGGGCTACGGAATGGGCACGGCCGGCCAGGGCCGGATGACGACCCACCAGCAGAAGAAGCTCGACGTCGACGACCTGAAGGCATTCCGCGACCGCTTCCGGCTGCCGCTGTCGGATCTCGACGTCGAGCAGCTCACGTTCTACAAACCAGCCGAAGACAGCCCCGAGATGCGCTACCTGCACGCTCGCCGGGCTGCCCTGGGCGGCTATCTGCCCAGAAGGCGGATGGTGGCGTCGGAGGGGCTCACCGTCCCGCCGACGCCGGCCTGGGGTGCGTTCGCGCTGGACGCGGGGGGCCGCGAGATGTCGACGACGATGGTGCTCGTGCGCATGCTGGCCGCGTTGCTGAAGGATCCTGCGCTCGGCCCGCGCGTCGTGCCGATCGTCGCGGACGAAGCGCGCACGTTCGGCATGGCGAACCTGTTCCGGCAGGTCGGCATCTACTCGCCGCTCGGGCAGCGCTACGAACCCGAGGATCTCGGCTCGATGCTCTACTACCGCGAGGACACGCGCGGACAGATTCTCGAGGAAGGCATTTCGGAGGCTGGTGCAGTGTCGTCGTGGATCGCCGCCGCGACCGCGTACAGCGTGCACGACCTGCCGATGCTGCCGTTCTACATCTACTACTCGATGTTCGGCTTCCAGCGCATCGGCGACCTGATCTGGGCCGCCGCCGACCAGCGCTCGCGCGGCTTCCTCGTCGGCGCGACGTCGGGCCGCACGACGCTCGGCGGCGAGGGGCTGCAGCACCAGGACGGCAGCAGCCATCTCGCGGCGTCCACGATCCCGAACTGCCGCGCGTACGATCCGGCGTTCGCGTACGAAGTCGCGACGATCGTCGACGCCGGCATGCGCGAGATGGTCGAACAACAGCGCGACGTGTTCTATTACGTGACGGTGATGAACGAGAACTACGCGCAGCCGTCGATGCCCGACGACGATCCTGCCGCGCGACGCGAAGGCATCCTGAAGGGCATGCACCGGCTGCCGTCGAGTTCGAATGCAACGGCGCGCGTGCAGTTGCTCGGCGCGGGCGCGATCCTCGGCGAAGTGCTCGCCGCGCAGCGGATGCTGAAGGACGACTGGGGCATCGATGCCGCCGTGTGGAGCGTCACGAGTTTCAGCGAACTGCAGCGCGACGGGATGGCAGCCGAACGGCTGTCGCGGCTTGGCGATGCGCCGCGCAGGCCGTATGTCGAAGAGTTGCTTGCGTCGACACAAGGCCCGGTAATCGCGGCGACCGACTACGTGCGCGCGGTGCCCGAGCTGATCCGCGCCTACGTGCCGCGCCGCTACGTGACGCTCGGCACCGACGGGTTCGGTCGCAGCGATACGCGCGAGGCGCTGCGTGCGTTCTTCGAAGTCGATCGGGCAAGCATCGTGCTTGCTGCGTTGAAGGCGCTGGCGGACGAAGGCGAGATCGATGCGGCGATCGTACGCACCGCACGCGAACGGCTCGGCAAGCAGCATGGCACCGCACCTTGGCAGCGCTGAGCGGTACTTCGTTCGCCTTCGCGCCGCGCGTCTGAGCGTCGGCCTTCGACACATCGGGAGCGCATTCCATCCCGCATCGCCGGCGAATGGCCCACACCCGCGCGCCATGCCATGACCCGACTCGCGCATCACCTCCGCTGAAATCCCCCACCGCGACCGACGTATCCGTCGGTCGCACCTTCACCGCTCGCGCACGCCTACACCGGCAGCGCATGCGTCGACAGAATCTCCTTGAGCACCATGAACGAGCGCACCTGCCGCACGCCCGGCAGGTACAGCAGCTGTTCCGCATGCAGCCGGTTGAAGCTGTCGTTGTCGCGCGTGCGCACCAGCATGAAGTAGTCGAATTCGCCGGTCACGACGTGGCACTCGACGCACCCCGACACCTTCTGCGCGGCCTTCTCGAACGCGGCGAACGCCTCGGGCGTCGAGCGATCGAGCACGAAGCCGATCACGACCAGCATCCCGGCACCGAGCGGCTTCGGATCGAGCAACGCGACGATACCGCGGATCAGCCCCATTTCCTTCAGACGCTCGACGCGCCGCAGGCACGCCGGCGCGCTCAGCTTCACCTTCGCCGCGAGGCTCACGTTGGAGATCGACGCGTCCTGCTGCAGTTGCCGCAGGATCGCGCGGTCGATGCGATCGAGCGCCGGTGTGGCGTCGGCCGGCGATGCGCTGCCTCGATCTAATTTCATTGCGTCATCCTCCTGCTCAACGAATCAAAATTGTTTATAGCGTTCTCGTATCGTCGATAACGTAGGCCAACGCAATTTATTTCGCAAGCTCATTTCTCGCGCTTCTCCCTATCATTTTCCTCGTCGGAACACGGCCTGCCGGCCGCACCCGAACGATTCCGTTTCCCGCCCACCGCTTTCCGGAGCACGCCGATGAACCTGCAACGTTTCCCCCGTTATCCGCTCACGTTCGGCCCGACGCCGATCCAGCCGCTCAAGCGCCTGAGCGAGCACCTCGGCGGCAAGGTCGAGCTGTATGCGAAGCGCGAGGACTGCAACAGCGGCCTCGCGTTCGGCGGCAACAAGACGCGCAAGCTCGAATACCTCGTCCCCGACGCGCTCGCGCAGGGCGCGGATTCGCTCGTGTCGATCGGCGGCGTGCAGTCGAACCAGACGCGCCAGGTCGCCGCCGTCGCCGCGCACCTCGGGATGAAATGCGTGCTCGTGCAGGAGCACTGGGTCAACTACGAAGATCCGGTGTACGACCGCGTCGGCAACATCCAGCTGTCGCGCATGATGGGCGCGGACGTGCGGCTCGTGTCCGACGGCTTCGACATCGGTATTCGCCGCAGCTGGGAAGAAGCGATGGAGAGCGTGCGGCAAGCGGGCGGCAAGCCCTACCCGATTCCGGCCGGCTGTTCCGAGCATCCGCTCGGCGGGCTCGGCTTCGTCGGTTTCGCGGAAGAAGTGCGTGCGCAGGAGGCACAACTCGGCTTCAAGTTCGACTACATCGTCGTGTGCTCGGTCACGGGCAGCACGCAGGCGGGGATGGTCGTCGGCTTCGCGGCCGACGGGCGCGCCGACCGCGTGATCGGGATCGACGCGTCGGCAACGCCCGAACGCACGCACGAGCAGATCACGCGCATCGCGCGGCACACCGCCGAACTCGTGGATCTCGGCCGGCCGATCACCGCGGCGGACGTGGTGCTCGACACGCGCTACGCCGGCCCCGAATACGGGCTGCCGAACGACGGCACACTCGAAGCGATTCGCCTGTGCGCACGGCTCGAAGGCATGCTGACGGATCCGGTGTACGAAGGGAAATCGATGCACGGGATGATCGACAAGGTCCGGCTTGGCGAATTCGAACCGGGGTCGAAAGTGCTGTATGCGCATCTCGGCGGCGTACCGGCGTTGAGCGCGTATAGCGAGATTTTCCGGAACGGCTGAACAATTCGAGATGAAACGCCGGCGCGCCATGGATCGCGTGCCGGCGTGTTGATCACGACGATCGCCCGGATCGTCGTCGTTGCTGCGCCCTCTACGCGCCCTCCGTCCCGCACGCCATTTCTTCGGCTGCCATCAACCCTCCCTTCCTCGCGCGCCACGCTCCGCTTGTGGCGAATCGTTCGCCTCGACGATCCGACATTGCGCGTCCTTCTAAAGACAAGTCCGACTCAGTCAATCTGTCATTCGGACGCGAATCCGACTGATTCGTACACGTACCAATCCATTTCCACGGCATTTAGTAGGCGTTCTATTTAAATCAGGCCCCTGCTTCCTGAAAATTAACCCCGTCGAGTCGGCCGCAACGTTTCGCAAGCATTCGTCCTTCATGGCACGAGGCACGGAACGCACCGTTTCAGCTGATCAGGTCGACCGGCACCCCAGGCAGCGTCTCCTTCCCCGATGGCATTTCCCATGCAGTGGAAACGGCGGCCGCGCTCTGCTCCGGCCGAGCGTGCGATTTCGCGTCGCAATCGGGACGACGGACGTCCCTTTCAATCAGAACGGCAGCAGAAGGGTATATGGATATTTCATTCGAACCACGGCACGCGCATTCAGCGCGTGCCGCAGGCGGCCTGATCGCGCGCATTGCTGACGTCGCCCTGATCTCGTTCGGCGCGCTGGCTGCCGCGCTGGTGTTGCCGGGCTCGGACAGCAACCGGTCGTCCGAACTGGCCGCCGTCGCCTGCGCGGCGACGTTCGCGCTGGTGCTGTTTCCCGCATTCCGCCTCTACCCGGCGCCGACGCGTACGCCCAAGCACCGCATGACGTTGCTTACCGCGTTTGCCTGGCTGATCGCGCAGGCTGGCGCAGCGATCGTGATGCTGGTGCTCGCGCCGACCCTTGCCATTCCGTTGCCCTGGTACCTGCTCTGGACCGCGACGAGCGGCGTCGCCCTCGTCGCATCGCGCCTCATCGCCGGCACGACACTCGAACGGATCGGCCGCCCGCAGGAAAGCGATCGCCTCGTCGCGATCGTCGGCACCGGCGCCCATCGCGACGCTGTCCTCGACCGCATCGCCAGTGTGCCGTCGGCCGGATTCCGCGCAGCAGCGATGTTCGATATCGCCAGTGCCAACACGACGAGCCCCGACGGCATGCCGCGCTTCTGCGAGCTCGATACGTTCGCCCAGCATGTCCGCACGCACGCGATTCCCGAAGTCTGGCTCGCGCTGCCGATCGGCGAGGCGCGCATCGTGATGGCCGTGCTCGATGCGTTCCGCGACGATCTCGTCAACATCCGCTTCATGCCGGACGTCAGCAAGCTCGCGATGTTCGACGGCGAAATGATCGACCTCGTCGGCGCACCGGCGATCAACCTGGTCGCGTCGCCGCTGTCGTCGCGCGCGCTGCTGCACAAGGCGATCTTCGATCGCGTGTTCGCGGCCGCCGTCCTCGTCGGGATGGCGCCGCTGCTGCTCGCGATCGCGGCGGCGGTGCGGCTGTCGTCGCGCGGCCCCGTGCTGTTCCGCCAGCAGCGCAAGGGCGCGGACGGCCAGGCGTTCACGATCTTCAAGTTCCGCACGATGCGGCTGCACGACGCGGGCAGCGAAGTGCACCAGGCGACGCGCAACGATCCGCGCATCACGCGGGTCGGCGCGTTCCTGCGCCGCACGAGCCTCGACGAGCTGCCGCAGTTCATCAACGTGCTGCGCGGAGAGATGTCGGTCGTCGGCCCGCGCCCGCATGCGCTCGAACACGACGACCTCTACCGGAAGATCGTCGACGGCTATATCCACCGCTACCGCGTCAAGCCCGGCATCACCGGATGGGCGCAGATCAACGGCCTGCGCGGCGAGACCGACCGCGTCGAAAAAATGCAGCGCCGCGTCGAAGCCGATCTTCACTACCTGCGCAACTGGTCGTTCGCCCTCGACATGCGCATCGTCCTGGCCACCGCCCTGCGCGGCTGGTCCCACCGCAACGCGTACTGATACGCACGCGGCACCGCCACCGTGCATCGCCGCATCACGATAAGGATGACTGATGACTTCCGCCATGATCGAGCGGGCCGGATCCGCACGTCCCTACCGCATGCGCACGCTGCTGGCCGCAACGGTCAGCGTCGCGCTGTCGGCCTGTGCATTCGCGCCCGGCATGCAGATGAGCCCACCGCCCGCCGCCGCTACCGACGGCCAGCCTGCCGGGCACGCGAACACCAGCGGGAGTGCCCTGCCGTTCCGGATCACGACGATCGACGCCAGCCTGATTCGCCAGCTCGACGTACAGGCCGCGCAGCAGCAGAACCTGCCATCCGACCGGCTGGCGGCTGCACCGGGCGCTTACCGCCTCGGCCTCGGCGACGTGCTGCAGATCACCGTCTGGGATCACCCCGAACTCGCTGCCGCGCAAGGCCCCGCGCAGCAGAACGCGCCGCGCACGGCCGATCCGGTCGCGGGCTTCGTCGTCGATCCGCACGGCAACGTGGCGTTCCCGTTCGCCGGCAGCGTGCCGGTCGCCGGTCTCACGGCCGACGCCGCTCAGGCGCGCATCGCCGCCGCGCTGTCGCGCGTCTATCGCAATCCGCAAGTGACGCTGCGTGTCGCGTCGTTTCGCTCGCAGCAGGTCTATATCGACGGCGAAGTCCGCACGCCGGGGGCGCAGCCCGTCAACGACGTGCCGATGACGCTCTACGAAGCGCTCGGCCGCGCGGGCGGGCTCGCCACGGCCGCCGACCAGAGCCGCATGACGCTCGTGCGCGACGGCGTGTCCTATCCGCTCGACCTGACGCGCATGCTGCGCGACGGCCGCAATCCGGCCGACGTCGTGCTGGCCGCCGGCGACCTGCTGCACGTGCCGGCGCGCAGCGACTACGGCGTGTACGTGATGGGCGAGGTGAACAAGCCGTCGCTCGCGGTGCCGCTGCGCGACGGCCGGCTGACGCTGTCCGACGCGCTGTCGCAGGCGGGCAGCGTGAACGCGAATACCGCCGACGCCGCGCAGATGTTCGTGATCCGCGGCTCGCAGACCGGCGACCCGCAGGTGTTCCACCTCGACGCGCGCTCGCCCGTGTCGATGGTGCTCGCCAACGAGTTCGCGCTGCAGCCGAAGGACATCGTCTATGTCGACGGCAACGGCCTGGTGCGCTTCAGCCGCGTGCTGAGCCTGCTGCTGCCCGGCGTCAACACCAGCGCCACCGCCGCGCTCGCCGTCAAATGAGCGCCGTCGCCACGCTGCTCGTCGTGTGCGTCGGCAACGTCTGCCGCAGCCCGATGGCGCAGGCGCTGCTCGCAGCGCGCCTGCCCGGCGTCGACGTGCGGTCGGCCGGCATCGGCGCGCTCGACGGCCAGCCGGCCGACCCGCATGCCATCGGCCTGATGCACGAGCGCGGCCTCGACCTCGCCACGCACCGCGCGTGCCAGGTGTCGTCACGACACGTCACGCGCGCCGACCTGATCCTGACGATGGACCTCGGGCAGAAGCGCTGGCTCGAGCGCCGCCACCCGTTCCTGTGCGGCCGCGTGTTCCGCCTCGGCAGCGCCGGTCATGGCTTCGACGTACCCGACCCGTATCTCGGCCCACGCGCGTCGTTCGAACACAGCCTGCGGCTCATCGAGCGCGGCGTCGACGCGTGGTGCGCGCGCATCGCGCCGGCCGCCGCCCCCTCCACCCCGCTTTCCGGACCGAATTGATGACCTCTCCCGTTTCCCGCGAACGATCGCACGATCGCGGCGCCGAGCTCGACCTCGCCGGCGTCGTCGACGTGCTCGTGTCCCAACGCTGGTTGATCGCACTGGCAGCCGCCGCCTGCGTCGGCGCCGGCACGCTGTACGCATTTCTCGCCCCACCGCAATACCAGGCCGACATCCTGCTCCAGGTCGAGGACAGCGGCGCCCCGTCCGCCGCGAACAGCATGCTCGGCGATGTGTCGTCGCTGTTCGACATCAAGTCGAGCGCGTCGGCCGAAGCGCAGATTCTCGCGTCGCGGCTCGTCGTCACGCGTGCCGTCGACGAGCTGCGCAGCTACATCGTCGCGCAGCCGAAGCGTTTTCCGCTGGTCGGCGATTTCGTGTCGCGCTTCAACACCGGCATCGCGCACCCCGGCCTCCTCGGTTTCGGCGGTTATGCATGGAGCGAGGAAACGATCGGCGTCGCGCGCTTCGACGTGCCCAGGCCACTCCAAGGCGAGCGCTTCGAACTGACGCTGCTCGACGGCCAGCGCTACCGGCTGACCGGGCCCGCGCTGCCGTCGGCCGTCACCGGCCGCATCGGGCGCCTGGAAACCTTCCCCACCGCGAGCGGCCCGATCGCGCTCGACGTCGCGCGCATCGACGCGAATCCTGCCACCCGCTTCACGCTCGTGCGCGAATCGCGCGCCGAGACGATCGACGCGCTGCGGCGCGGCCTCGACGTCCAGGAAAAGATCAAGCAGTCGGGCGTGATCGTCGCGACGCTGCGCGGCCCCGACCCGCAACGAATCCAGGCGCAGTTGCAGGCAGTCGCGGACCACTACGTGCGCCAGCACATCGAGCGCAAGTCCGCCGACGCGGCGCAATCGCTCGCGTTCCTCAACGCGCAGCTGCCGGTGCTCAAGCGCCAGTTGCAGGACGCCGAGCAGCGCTACACCGACATGCGCAACGCGAACGGCACGATCGACCTGACCGAGGAAGCGAAGCTGATCCTGCAGCAGACGGCCGACGCGACCACGCGCCGCCTCGAACTGCAGCAAAAGCGTGACGAGATGGCCGCGCGCTTCGCGCCGGGCCACCCCGACATGGTCGCGCTCGACGCGCAGATCGCCACGCTCGGCCGCGAACAAAGCGGGTTCGAGCGTCAGGTGCGGCGGCTGCCCGACCTGCAGCAAAACGCCGTTCGGCTGATGCTCGACGTGAAGGTCGACACCGATCTCTATACGGCGCTGCTCGCGAACACGCAGCAGCTCGAACTGGTCAAGGCCGGCAAGACCGGCAGCGTGCGGCTCGTCGATACGGCGATCGTGCCCGAGGATCCCGTGCGCCCGAAGCGGCCCGTCGTAATCGCGGCGGCCGCGCTGATCGGGCTCGCGTTCGGCATCGCGCTCGCCTTTGCACGCGACTTCCTGTTCGGCGGCGTCCGTCACGCGGACGAGATCGAGCGGCATCTCGACATCGACGTCTACGCGACGATTCCCGATTCGGCGGCCCAGCGGCAGATGGCGCGCCGCATCGCGCAGCACGCACCGGGGCCGAACCTGCTGAGCGCGCGGCACCCGCACGACCCGGCCGTGGAAAGCCTGCGGAGCCTGCGCACGGCGCTGCGCTTCGCGATGCAGGGCGCGCGCAACAACGTGCTGCTGCTGACCGGCCCCGCGCCGGGCGCGGGCAAGTCGTTCGTCGCGGCGAATTTCGCGGCGCTGCTCGCGGCCAACGGCGAGCGCGTGCTGCTCGTCGATGGCGACCTGCGCAAGGGGCATCTGCACGAATCGCTCGGTGTCCCGCGCGAGCGCGGTTTCGCCGAGCTGCTGTCCGGCACCGCCGCACCGGCCGACGTGACCTGCCGCGACATGGTGCCACGCCTCGATTTCATCCCGACCGGCACGGTGCCCGCGTATCCGTCCGAGCTGCTTGCCGACGAACGCGTTGCCGCGCTGCTCGACGTGCTGTCGGCCCGCTACGACGTCGTCGTGATCGACGCGGCACCGATTCTCGCGGTGACCGATGCGGTCACGCTCGGCCGCCATGCCGGCACCGTGCTGCTCACGGCGCGCGCCGCCTCGACACGCGTCGCCGAACTGGACGAAGCCATGCGGCGCCTCGCGCACAACGGTGTCGCCGCGAGCGGCGTGCTGCTCAACGGCGTCGATCCGCACGTCGGCCGGTACGGCTCGCGCTACGGCGCCTATCGCTATACGCAGTACCGTTACGCGCCGCCGCGTCGCGGCCTGGCAGCGTCGATCGGCCGCACGCTGCGCGCGCTCGTGTCCGGCCGCCGGGGAGAGCCGCGATGAGCGATACCCGTCACCTCGAACGCGTCGCGATACGCGATGCCGCGCCGGCGGGCGCTTCCGCCACGACCGAATCGTGCTCACCGCAAGCCCCGGCCCGTGCGGCGCGCCTGCGGATCGCGCTCGTCGTCGAAGCCGCGGGCGGCGGCGTGGCCGTCCATCTCGCCGACCTGATCGACGGATTGGGCGCCACCGACGGCATCGAACTGCACCTGATCGTGCCGCACGGCCCGCGTTTCGACGCAACGATCCTCGATGCGCGCGTGCTGTCACGCTGCGCAAGCGTGCATACGGTGCCGATGCAGCGCGCGATCGGCTGGCGCGACGCGCTCGCGATCGCCCACGTCTATCGCCACCTGCTGCGTATCCGTCCCGACATCGTGCACAGCCACAGCTCGAAAGCCGGCGCGATCGCGCGCCTGTGCCAGGGGCCGTGGCGGCAGGTGTACACGCCGCACGCGGTCTATACGCTGAACCCGACGCTGGGCAACCGCCAGCGCCGTTTCTACGGAACCATCGAGCGGCTGCTCGGCCGCCTGTTCACGCACCGGATCGTCGCCGTCTCGCGCGACGAGGCGCAACACCTGAACGAAGCGCTCGGCATTCCGGCTGCGCGGATCGACACGATCGTCAACGGCGTCCGACCGCCCGCACTGATGCCGCGCGAGGCGGCAAGACGGGCACTCGGCATCGCGTGTGATGCGCACGTCGTCGGTTTCGTCGGACGCTTCGATCATCAGAAGGGCATCGACCGTCTCGTGCGGATCGCGCGCGGCGTGTATCGCCAATGCGGCCGCACCGTGCAGATCGTCGCGATCGGTTCCGGCGACTTCATCACGGCGGCCGGCAACGAAGCCGACGATCTTCCGCCGAATCTTCACGTCGCCGGCCGCGTGAATCACGCGAGCCGCTATTTCTCCGCATTCGACCTGTTCGCGTTGCCGAGCCGCTACGAAGGCTTTCCGTACGTGTGTCTCGAAGCGATGGCCGCCTGCGTGCCGATCGTCGCCACGCGGGTGTCCGGCGCGACCGAGCTGATCGACACGCATGGCATCGGCGTCGTGGTGCCGAACGAAGACGACACGACGCGCTTCGCCCGCGCAATCGTCGCGCTTGCCAACGATCCGGCCGCACGCGACGCGATGCGCGCGAACTGCGCGGCGGCCTTCGGTCACTTCTCGGCCGAAACGATGGTCGCGCACACGCTCGACCTCTATCACACCCTTTCCCGACGAGGCCCGGCATGACTTCCCCCACTCACGTCGCGCTGCTGCACGCGTACAGCGCCCGCAATTCCGGTGACGGCCTGCTGGTCGACCTGTCCGTCGGCCTGCTCAATGAGGCCTTCGGCGATGCCGTCCGCGTGTCGATCGTCGCGGCCGATCCGGCTTCGTTTCCGGCATACGACGACGTATGCGCGGCGCCCGTGCTCGCGGCGCGCGGCACGGACCGGCTGGTCGGTGCCGCCACCGCCGCGCTGCCCGTTCGAATGAACGGCAGGTTGAAAGCACTGCGCGGCCTGCTCGACGAAGTCGACCTGATCGTCGGCGTGGGCGGCGGCTATCTGCGTGCGCGCACGGCCATCGAAGCGCTCAAGCTCGAAGCCGGCCACCTGCTGCAAATGCGGGCCGCGCTCGCTTCCGGCAAGCCCGCCGTCTATCTGCCGCAAAGCATCGGCCCCGTGCTGTCCTCGCGCGCCGTCGGCACGCACCTGCAGTCGCTGCTCGGCGCGTTCGATTCGGTGTTCGTGCGCGACGACCGCTCCGCCGCCTTCCTCGCCGCGAATCCGAATACGCGGCGCGCGCCCGATCTCGCCGTGCTCGACTTCGGGCATCGCAGCGAGACCATCCTTCGGCATGCCGCGCCGACAAGCGATACCGCCCGCCATGTCGCGTTCGTGCTGCGCCGCGCGCCCGCCTGGAGCGCGGAGCGACGCGCGCGCTACGACGCGTCGATCGCGCGGATGGTCGAACAGGTGCGTGCGACGTGCCGGGTCAGCTTTGCCGTGCAAAGCACCGGGCGCGGCAACGACGATCCTGCGTACTACCGCGGCCTCGGCATCCAGGAACCGCTGACGCCGCTCAAGACGCTCCTCGAAACCGACCGGCCGGACGTCACGGTGTCGGTTCGCCTGCACGGCGCGCTCGAATCGATCCTGCATGGCGTACCCGCCTTCCACGTCAGTTACGAACGCAAGGGTTTCGGCGCGTATGCGGACATGAAGCTCGGCGACTGGGTCGTCAACGGCGCGGACTTCGATCCGGCGCGCGTCTGCCGGACGATCCTCGCACCCGGCGCGGCTATGGCGTTCTGGAATGCCGCACAGGGCGGTTTTGCGAGCATCCGTGCCGCACGCGCGCGCGTGATCGATGCGCTGCGCGCGGCCCATCGTGCCGATTCCGACCCCGACCCCGACATCGAAACGAAAGCCAAAGCCAAAGCCAAAGCCAAAGCCGACGAGGCCGTACCATGCTGACGCGCCTGCTCCTGCGCGGCCTGGCGCTCGGCCTGAAATTCGCGCTCGCGATCATCGTCGCGCGCACGCTCGGCTTCGACGCGGTCGCCGCGTACGGGCTCGCGGTCGCCGCCGCCGTGATCGCATCGAAGCTGCTCGGCCTCGGCTTCAGTCCCGAACTCAACCGGCGACTCAGCGAACCCGATCCGCTGCCCGCGTTCGGCGCAATGCGCACCCTCTGCATCGTGTACGGCGGGCTCTCCCTGCTGCTCGTCGCGACGCTCGCCATTGCGACCGCCAACGGCGATGCGGCCCTGCTCGCCCGCTTCGGCCTATCGACGCGGCTCGCGTGGTGCGTGCTGCTCGTCGCGCTGTCCGAGCATGCGGCATTCGAGGCGAACGGCTGGCTGTTCTCGCTGAATCGCCCTCGCGCCGGCTCGCTGCTGCTGTTCGTCCGCACCGGCGCATGGGCCGGCGTCGCGGGAACGGGGTTGCTCGCCGGCACCCTGCATTCGATCGAATCGGTGTTCGCGCTCTGGTTCGCGGCCAATGCGTGCGTCGTCACGCTTTCGTGGTGGCGTATCGGCGCGGCTGCGCGCCGGGTGCGCGGCAACCCGCAGGCTACTCGCTCACCGGCCGTGCGCGAGCGCGGTGTGCTGTCGGTCTGGCGGCACGGGATGCCGTTCTACGTGGCAGGCATCGTCCTCGCATCGTTGCAATACGCGGAGCGGTTCATCGGCGGCGGCCACCTCGGCGCCGATGCGCTCGGCCGGTACGTGTTCGCTTGGTCGATCGCCAATGCGATCCAGGCACTCGCGTTCTCAACCGTCGTCGTGACGGCCGGCCCGCGCTTCGTGCGCGTGCTGTCCGACGCGCCGCACACATTCTCCCGGCTTGCCGTGCGCGCGACGGTGGCCAGCGTAGCCGTCACCTCGATCGCGGCAGCCGTGATCCTCGCGCTGCATCGCGACCTGCTCGCGCTCGCGCACGAGCCGGCGGGCACCGGGCAGTTCGCGCTGCTCGCGATCCTGCTCGTGTCGTTCGTGCTGCGCGGCGCGGCGGACGTGCTGTGGACGGCCGCGATCGCGCTGCGTACCGGCTGCACCGTGATGCTGTCGATGATCGCGCTCGCGCTGTCGTACCTGCCGCTTGCGTGGAGCCTGATCGTCCACGCTGGCGCGATGGGGGCGGCCATCGCGCATCTGGCGGCCAGCGCCGGCATCGTCGCCACGCTGGCGCTGATCGTCGCACGCACCGGCCGGTCCCGCGCGGCCGTCAGCAAGGAGACTGCCCTGCATGCTGCGTAACCTGATAGCCGGTGGCCCGGCACTGAGCCGCGGCGTGACGCGCACCGTCGGCGCGATGATCGTGTTCGTCTACTGGATCGTCTACGCCAAGGCCGGCACGCTCCTGCCCGAGTTCGTGTTCCGTGACGCGGAGAAGATCCAGAGCCAGATCGGCGGCGGCAGCACCTACGAGGGCACGTCGTTCGATGCGGTCGCGAAATTCTATGCGCTGCTCGGCCCGGCCGGCACGTCGCTGTTCGTTGCCGCGATCGGCACGGCGTTCATCTGGCGGATCGTCGGCGAAGGCCGCCGCCTCGGGTCGGTGGCCGCGACCATCGTCCTGCTGGCGCCGTGCGTGTTCTTCAACCTGTTCGTCGCAAGCAAGGACACGCTCGTCGTCCTGATCGCGCTCGTACTGGCCAGTACTGCGCGACGTCGATCGACCGCGTGGACCCTCGCGGCCGTCGTCGCGCTCTACGCCGGCTACGCGGCCGTCGTACGCAGTTACTTCGCGCTGGTTCTCGCGATCGCGCTGGCCGCCTTCCTGTTCCGGCACGTGTCATGGCGCGGCAGGACGTTGCTGATCGGCGCGGCCGCGATCACGCTGTTCCTGCTGCCGTCGGACGTGTACTACCTGCTCCAGCATCCTCGCGACATGGCCGCCGACTATCTCGCCTACGGCTCGCCGTTCGGCGCACGCACGAGTTTCTACAACCCGGTCGCTCCCGATTCGTTCATCGCCTTTTGCGCGAACTATGCGTATGCGGTGCTGCGGTTGAATCTGCCGCTGCTGTTCGACGTGGGCCTCAAGGAATGCGCGATGCAGTTGTTCGTATGGATCGCGCTGGCTGCCGTGTGGCGTCGCGCACGGCATCACGCGCATCCAGCCCGTGACCTTCTCGCCTGCGTCGTCATCGGTCACGTCGCCGTATCGATGTTGTTCGAACCCGATCTCGGCAGCTATACACGCCACCTGTCGAGCGTCGCCTTGCTGTGCGCGCTTCAGTTCGCGGGATTCGATTCGCGTGCCGGTCGACGCGGACCAAAGCGCGATGCCGCGACGAACGACACACCGCAACCAAGCGTTCCCGCCGCGCCGACGCTCGCCCGCCTGGCGCACGAGGACACCCCCCGCTGAACCCGACATGCAGACCTTCCCCATCCATTCCGGCATCTTCCGGAATCTCCAGTGCGCACGCGCATTCGCGGCGCTCGCCGTCGTCGGCTATCACATGGGCGTGCTGCCATTCGGGCAGGCCGGCGTCGATATCTTCTTCGTCATCAGCGGCTTCATCATGTCCGTCGTCGCGCCACGCGAGGGGCACGCGTTCCTGCGCAGGCGCCTGATCCGGATCGTGCCACTCTACTGGCTGACCACGCTAGGCGTGTTCGCGATCGCGGCCGTGAAGCCCCAATGGCTGAATTCGACGACAGCCGGCCTCGGCTATCTCGTCAAGTCGCTGCTTTTCGTGCCGTACGTGAAGGAGAATGGCCATTGGGGGCCGCTGAACCTCAACGGCTGGACGCTCGAATACGAGATGCTGTTCTACCTCGTCATCGCCGGATCGATGTGGTTCGTCCGCGCCCGCCATGCAACGACGTTCGCGGCCTTCGCGCTTGCGCTGTTCTGCGCGTACGTGGCCGCCGGCGGCCCGGCAGGCGAAGTCGCCGCCCATCTCGGCCAGCCGTTCGTGCTCGAATTCGGGCTCGGTGTACTCGCCTGCCGTCTGCTGGAAACCCGCATCGCCGGGCGCATTCCGCGCTTCGCGTGGCTCGCTGCGGCCGCGGCGGCGCTCGCGGCGATACCGCTCGCCGCCACGTTGTCCGGCACGCCGGCCGGCTTTGAACGTGTTTTCTGGTGGGGCATGCCGGCCTTCGTGCTGATCGTCGCGGCGGTCGCGCTCGACCTGCGGGGCTGGTCAATCGGGAGCGCGACGCTCGCCCGCCTCGGCGATGCGAGCTATTCGATCTACTTGCTGCATCCGTATGTGATCGGTGCAGCGAACAAGATCGTCGGGGTGCGCCTCGATACCGGTACGTGGCTGGGCACGGCGACCGTGCTCGCGACGCTGGCTACAGTCTGCGCATGCGGTTGTGCCTGTCATGCGTGGATCGAACGGCCAATGCTTGCTGTCTTGAAGCATTGGATGTCGCGGAAGCGCCGCGCATCGGCGGGCTCGTCGGGATCGACAACGGTGTGATCGACCATTCGCGGCGTACCGGCAGTGCCATCGCCGACCGCAATTTCGCGAACGTTCGACGTGTTCGGCAATTCGTCCTTGAGTGAATATCGCCAGAACTACAGCGCTCGCCGGTGTCGACTACCGGGCGCTATGGGGCAATCGTGCAAGCGGAAGCAGCGATGAACGGATCGGCAGCAACCTCGGCGTATTGATCCGTTCAGAATGAATTACTTGTTCGTACGGGTCGTGCCACGGCGGGCGGCGAAGCGCCATCGCCGTGGCACATCCGCTGTCGGTCGAATCGGCTAGGCGCCGCGGCGCCTCGCGATCGCGTCTATCCCCGCACGACGCGTTTGCTTTCCTTTAATGAATGCACCGCTGCCCGATTTTGCTTCCAGTCGTTTCCATCTGCGCGCCGACCGACATCATGACGCCCAGTCCGGCAGGATGCGCGACGATCCTTGACGATCACCGCGCCGCCTCAATGGCCGATCCGCTCCAGCGCATGTTCGATCGCAACCCGGAACGCGTCCCAGTGCAATGCGAACGCCGCGGCGCCGCCCGAATTCACGGTCGCTTCCATCTGTGCACACGCGTCGCGCGCGACACTGTCGCCGGCCAGCGCGAAACCACCGCGCATCGAGTGCAGTTCTATCGCAAGCGCATTCGCGTTGCCGTTCGACAGCGCCGCCTCGATCGTACCCAGCGAGCGCAGTGTGGCTTCGCGCAACGCGTGGCGAATTTCGTCGGTCACGACCGGTGACTGCTCGCGCGCAGCGGATTGCGCATGCTCCGCCCGCACGCCGCGTTGCCCCCCATGCCGCTGTAATGCCGCGTCGAGCACATCCATCGACAACGGCTTGAGCACGACCGCCGCCACCCCCACCTGTGCACAGCGGCGACGATCTTCATCGGTCGCGTGAGCGGTCATCGCAATCACCGGTACTTGCGCGCCCTGCTCGCGCAGGAAATTCGCCAATGCGAAGCCGTCTAGCTGCGGCATGTTCAGATCGGTCAGCACCACGTCGAACGGGTGCTCGAAGTACGCACGCATCGCTTCGACACCGTTCTCGACGATCGTCGCGTCGTGGCCGAGCGCGTCGAGTTGATCCCGCAGCAGCGCGCGGCTGGCCGGGTGATCTTCGGCCACGAGCACGCGTAGCGGCGGCAGGTCATCGTGTTGCTGCGGCGCGTTCGGAGCGTGCGCCGCATCCGGTTCCGGTTCTGCCCCCCGCCAGCCGGCAGGCGCGGCGGGTAGCGGCAGTGTTGCCACGAACGTCGACCCCGCGCCTACCCGGCTCTCGACCGTCAGCTCGCCGTGCATCAACCGCGCAATGCGCCGGCACAGCGGCAATCCCAGCCCGGTGCCGCCGAAACGGCGATAGATCGAAGCATCGGCCTGCATGTAGACGTCGAACAGCGTCGGCAACGCCTCCTCGGGAATGCCGACGCCCGTATCGCGCACGGCAATCTCGACGTGGCCGGCGCCGATGTCGCCGCGAGCGAGTCGCGCGTCGATCGCAATGGCCCCGCGCTCCGTGAACTTGATCGCATTACCCACGAGGTTCGACACGATCTGCCGCAGCCGCGTCGGGTCGCCGATATGGCCATCCGCCAGTTCGGCCGCGATACCGCACTCGAGCGTCAGCCCTTTCGCTTCCGCGAGCGGCCGGAAAATCGCAGCGACGTCCTGCAGCACGCGCTTCAAGTCGAACGGAATCTGCTCCAGCGCCATCTGGTTCGATTCCGCCTTCGACAGGTCGAGCACGTCGTTGATCACGCGCAGCAGCGCATCCGACGACGAGACGATCGTCTTCAGGCGGTGCCGCTCGACCGCCGGCAATTCGGCCCGCTCCATCAGTTCCAGGTTGCCGACGATCGCATTGAGCGGCGTGCGGATCTCGTGACTCATCGTCGCGAGGAACGTCGATTTCGCCTTGTTGGCATCGTCCGCGGCTACGCGCGCTTCGCGCAGCTTGTCCTCGGTCAGCTTGCGGGCCGTGACGTCGGTCAGCGTGCAGAGCAGCACGTCGACGCCGCGGAACCTGGTGCGGACGATGTACGCCGCGAGATACGTCGTGTCGTGACCGGTACGCTCGACCGCCAGTTCCTGCTGCATGACAAAGCGCCGCTCGTCCGCGCCGGCCCGTTGTCGCTCGCGACAGGCCCGCCAGATACGTTTGCCGAGCGGGAGCCCCGATACGCCATCTTCGTACGCGAGCGCGGCGTCGTTGCGCACCATCGTTTCGCCATCGGCCGCCGACAGCAGCAGCAGCCCGGCCGGTGCGTTGCGGATCAGCGTCCGGTTGAACGCCTCGCTTTCGATCAGGCGGATCGCGCGCCGGTTTGCCGGGCGCAGCGCGCGACGATCGAACACGACGATCGTGAACCAGAGGAGCGCAATGCCGAACAGCGCGATGCCGAGTGTCACACTCGCGCGGACCCAGATCGCTTTCGCCACGCTGCGCCACGAGAAAGTCGTCACCATGACGAGGCTCGAATCGGGCAGGCGGTCGCTGACGACGAACCGCGTGCCGATCCTGCGCACGATCACGTGCTCGCCGAACGGATCGCGAACGCCGGCCAGCGCATGCCCGATCATCGCCGGATCGCGCAGGTTCCCGAACACGATATTCCGGCGCGCATCGACCACCGCGATATCCTCGTCGTCCGAGTCCGGCGACATGACGTGGCCGAGGTTGAACGTGCCGTTGAACACGACCCAGCCGAACGGCCGTCCGGCCGCGTCGTCCAGCCGCCGGGCGAACCGCACGAGCGTACGCCCGACGATCGGATCGAAGCGGCGATCGAGCATGAACGTGGCGTCCTCCATGTCGGGCTTCTGCTTCGCCGCACCGGTGGGCATCAGCGCGGCAATCAGCGCCTTCACGTCGATATCGGGCGGAAGCGCACGTGCGCGCGCGACGAGCCCTTCGCCCTGCACGGCGAAGAACGGGGCGTCGAGCCCGATCAGATAGCCACCGAAGGGCTCGGCGTCGGCCGGCTTTGGCCGATATCGCGTATTCGAGCCGATTAGCCCGAGCGCGGTCCCGAGATACCGTGCATACGATTCGGCGGGATGGTCCACCCCGATCCCGGCCACCAAAAGAATCGGCTCTCCGCCGCCCTCGGTCCGCAGGGGCAACCGGCCCTGCTGCGCCGATAATGCCCGCATCGCTTCCGGCGACGGTCGCAAATCCCGATTCCAGGCCTGTTCCACTCGGTTCCCGAGGTTCAACAGCATCCGGTCCGCACTCTGCTGTGTCGCGTAAAACACGGCTTCGCGCTGCAGAAACGTCGAACGCGCCCGCGAGTAGTAGTCCTGCACGTCTAGCCACAGGACGAGCGCCGTGCAGACGAGCATGAACAGCGTGACCGCCGTGCCGCCGCCGTACAGCAAAAGCGCCTGCTGACGCCGGACCCGGTACGGATCGAACGCCTTGTGGCCGGTCACGGGCCTGGCCGCGTGCGACGCGAGTCGTTTCAGTTTTGCGGGCATGGATCCATTATCGGTGGCGGCGAACGCGGCAATCACGCGCCGGACGTGCGCATCCGGCAGACTGCCCGGCCGGATCGCCCGCCGCCGCGCTCGGCACTTTTCGATACATTCGGCGCGCCCCCGTTCAGCGCGCCGGCTATTCGCCAGCGGCCGGCGCGTCGGGCGCCGAAGCGTCGACCAGGTTGCCGTCGCTCGCATATCGGATCAGATCGGCATCGCGCACGATGCCGAGCTTCTTCATTGCGCTCGTCTTCTGCGAGCTGATCGTCTGCTTGCTGCGGTGAAGTTGGGCGGCAATCTCGCCAACCGTGTAGCCTGCGCCGAACAGCCGCACCACCTCGATCTCGCGCGTCGTCAGCGGCCGGGCCGAATCGGATGTGCCCGCGGACTCCAGCAGTTGCTTGATATGCGGCGACAGGTAGTTGGCGCCGACGTACGCCGCGTGCACCGCGCCGACGAGATGCGAGATCGCATCCGACTTGCTCAGGATGCAGCCGACGCCCTGCTTGCGGATCGCGTGCAGCACACTGGGATTATCGATCATCGTGATCGTCACGAGCTTCAGCGCCGGATAGCGGCGCTGCAGGAACGACAGCAGCACGAGCCCGTCGCCGAACTTGCCGCCGGGCATCACATAGTCGACCACCAGCACGTCGCTCGGTTTCTCGTCGAGCGCTGCCACGAGATCGGTCGAATTGGACACGGAGCCGACGAACCGGATCGTGCTGCTATCGGCGAGCGCCTGCGACATCCCGATTGCGGATGACGGGTGGTCATCGGCCACCATCACACGCACAAAGAATTCATCCATCGTCCCATTTCTCCCCGAGGCTTTTGATCGCGCATCCACCGACAGCCGCAGGATTCGGGCAACCGTTCCGGCTCCGTTCCATCCAGCCGACAGGCCGTCGATTCGACCCGTCGCATTCGACACATCGGAGAATGCAAGCGCGACTCGATTTTAAGATAAAACGTGGGCAAGACCATGAGCATTGGCCGACAGGCCGAAGCAGACTGCATGTCGCGTCGCCCTGCCGCATGCCTGGCATGGCCGCGCTGGCCGAACGCGTACGGGCGTTGCCGATCGGCATGCCCTACCGGGCCGGCGCTACGCATCAGAGCGAGACACGCGCCAACGCATGCGGCGGCTTCCCGGACCGGAACGCCGCATCGCACGTCACCCCGCCCCGTCCCGCTCCCTTGCCGCCGCAGTCACTCGCGCAGCAGCGAGCCTGCCGCGCATCGACCGCTTGCCGGTATCCGGATCGTCGTTATGGTCGGTGGACACCCTCGCCCGATTCGCCCCGTTCCTCGACCGCCTGCTTCCATTCGCTGATCGCGCGCCGCTTCTGCATGGGCGACATGATCAGGAATTCGTTCATCCTGCCTAGAAAGTCCTTTCTGGATTTCTCGGGAAGCGTAGCGAAATCGAGCAACATTACGAAGACTTTCACCATGTAGCGCACGGTCTTCCCCTCTTCTCACCTGATTGATCTGCTCCGCCGTTGCCGATGCGTCGCGCCGCCTTCCATTCTTCGGACCGCGTCGTCACCGCCCACGACAATCGACACGCGTTCATGTCGTGCCGCCGTGTGCGAAACGCGCGACGTCCTGTTCTTGTATTCCCGCTCCATGCTCCGACGCACCACGCCGTCGAGCGATGCCGGCCAACGCGCCGCGCAGATGCGCGAGCGTCACCGGCCTGGTCAGCACGCAGCCGATTCCGGCGTCCGCATAGCGCCGCCTGTCGACGGGCGCGACATGCGACGTCACGACCACCACGTCGCAGCCCGCGCCGACATCCCGCACGGCGTTCGCCAGCGCGCAGACCGACATGTCCGGCAGGTCGGCATCCACCAGCAGCACCTGCCATGCACCGGTGGCCAGCAGGTCGAGCGCCGCTTCGGCCGACCTCGCCGTCCGTACCTCGCAACCCAGCACGTGGAGTTGCTCCAGCAACAGCGTGCCGCTAACGGAATCGGTGCTGGCAAGTGCCACACGCCATGCGCGCTGTCGAACCGCTTCGACGTGCGTGCTCGCCGGCCGCTGTACGACAAGGCCGCCGGTGTCGGCCATCGCCTGCTCGAACGCGGCCTTCAAGCCGCGAAGTGCATAACTCGACACGCGTATCGTCCTGCCCGCCCGATACGCTTGCGGCGGGCCGTCCGGTGTGGCGAACACGACAGGGCAGTCGCCATCCAGGCTGTCGAACTCCGCGCGCGACCACGCATCCGAATCGCCGAACAGGACGATCGCGGCGGCCCGCGCACGACGGTCGGCCGGGATCCGAGCCGGGCGCTCGTACGCGTCGACGTCGAAGCCCCATGAACGCAGATGCGGCAACGCGAAGCGCTGCCATTCCGTACGTGCGACGACGATCAGCGGCGTGCGCGCGCCGCGCGCGGGATGCGCGTCGAGCGGCACGACAGCCATCCCGAGCGGCACCGTCAACGTGAAACGGCTACCGGTGCCCGGTACGCTCGCCACGTCGATCCGTCCGCCCATCGCGGCTGCGAGGCGATCGCACAACGCGAGCCCGAGCCCGGTGCCGCCATAGCGGCGCGTGATCGACGCGTCGACCTGCGAGAACGCCTTGAACAGCTTGTGCCGATCGGCGCCCGCGATGCCGATACCGGTGTCTTCCACCGCGATCGACAGCTCGGCGTCGCCGCATCCGGCCGACGCCACCGACACACGCACCAGCACGTGCCCATTGGCGGTGAACTTGACCGCGTTGCTCAGCAGGTTGCCCATCACCTGCCCGAGCCTGGTCGGGTCACCACGCATCCGCTGCGCGTCGCTCGCGTCGATTTCGCAGAACAGCGACAGCCCCTTCGCCTTCGCGACGGGTGCGAACGCGCCGAGCGTGCGCTCGATTACGCCGATCACGTCGAACTCGATCGCTTCGACCGTCATCGCACCGGCTTCGATCTTCGAGAAATCGAGGATGTCGCTGACGAGGCCGAGCAGCCCCGACGCGGCGGCACGCAGTGTTTGCACGCGGCCGTGCTGTGACGCATCCAGCGCAGAGCGGTCGAGCAGTTCGAGATTGCCGAGAATCACGTTGAGCGGCGTGCGGATTTCATGCGTGATCGCCGCCAGGAACGATGACTTGGCTGCGTTCGCCGAATCGGCCGCGCGCACCGCTTCCTCGAGCTGCTGGACGAGTTGCCGCCGTGCAGTGACGTCGGCGACCGCGACGATCAGCACGTCGATCTCCTGGTAACGCGCGCCGCACGCGCTCACCTCGAGATGCAACGGCGCCGCGCCGGCATCCGCATCGGCCAGCACGACATCGGTCTGCAGCGTGCCGCCGGCCGTGCCGCCCGCGATGAACGCGTCGTAGCGTGCCACCGCCTGCGCGGACAGCGTGCGATAGTCGCTGCCGAGCCGCGCGAGCATCTCGGCCAGTGCGGGGCTGACGAGCATGAAATGTCCGTCGGCGCGCGAGATCAGACCGAGGCCGATCGGCGCCGTCTCGATCACGCTGCGGCACAGCGCTTCGCTGTCGAACACGCGCTGCGAACGCGCGTAGACGGACGCGAACACTCGGCGATGGAAACGCACGAGCATGATCCACATGATCGCGATGGTGAGCAGCGACGCGCCGAGCAGGAGGCTCGCGCGCAACGCGACGCTCGCGACGACGTCCGCCCACGGCAATGCATACGCAAGCGTCCAGCCCGTTTCATCGAGGGTACCGTGGAAGATCACGAAGCCGTCGCGGAACACGGCCTGCTCGGGCTTCGTGCGATCGCGCAACGGATCGAGCGCCAGCAGGCGGCCGGTGCGCGCTTCGTCGCCGGCCACGCCGGGGCTCGCGGCGACGAGGCGGTTGTCGCCGGTCGTCACGAAGAAAACGCCGTCGACCGGATGCTCGGGAAGCCACGACAGCAGATGTTCGGGCGCATATTCGGTGACGAGCACCGCGAACGGCTCGCCGTCGACCTGCGCCTGCGCGGCGATCCGGATGCGTGCGGCGCCCGACACCGGATCGGTGAACGGCGGCAACCAGCGCACGTGCGGGCGACCGGCGGTACCGGCCACCTGCGCCGGGTCAGTGCCGAAATCGATCCGCAGTGCCTCCATCACGCGCGCGCGGCCTTCCGGCGTAGCAAGCGCGCCGCCGCCGGCCCCCGAATCCGGCACGAGCCCGAGCAGGCTCGTGCGCGTGCTGTAGTGATAGCCGACGAGCGTCTGCCCGCGATTGATCGAGCTCGCCGCGCAGATGCGCGCCAGCAGCACCGACAGCGACAGGTAGCGCGCCACTTCGGTTCGGTCGGGGGGCTGCTTCGACACGCCGAACACGACGGACGGATATGGCTTGATCGCGGCCCGCTCGCCCGCTTCATAGAACGCGTCGACCACACTGTCGGGCACCGGCCCGGTTTCCCGCCAGATCAGCTGTGCATTGGTCACGCCGTTGCGGAACGACGTCTCGCTCACCTTGATCTCGTTGAGCGTCTGCACCATGCCCGTCAGGAAATTGTGCCGCTCGCCGTCGAGATAGCCGTACACGATCGAACCCATCCCGAGCGCGCAGGCGATCAGGATCAGGATCGTGACGACGATCCCGCCGCCGAACACCGAGATGTTCTGATAGCGGCGGATGGATTGGAGCGGGCTGTAAGGCATGTCGCAATGCGACGATGCCGGATGCCGGCATGCGTACGTCTCCGGCTCCGGCATCGTGCAGGAAGGTGGCTCAGGACGATTGGAGTGCCACGATCATGCCAAACGACTTGCCGAAAATCAGTCCGTTATGAACGGTTTAGTACATGTCCAATATGATTTGGAGGCAGATTTGAACTTGAACGAAATTTGCACCCCCGCCCGGTCGTTGGGGGTCAGGATGCGGCCATGATTGCCGGATCGGCGCCGGACGAAAGAAAACGGGGCGGACACCGTCTTGCCGGTGCCCGCCCCGCCTCGAAAAAGCCGACAAGCGGCCGCGCGATGCAGCCGCCTCGTTCGCTCAGTTCTGCGTGAGCGGATTCAGCGTCGTGCACAGGAAGCCCGTGCAGTTCTTTGGCGTGAAATAGAACGACGCCATCACCGGGCTCGACGTGCCGAGCGCGATATCGCTCAGATAGGCGGCCCCCTGCGCGCCGAACGTGTTCGCCTGCTGGACGAAGCTCGCACCGGTCGACTGGATCGCGGCAGACTGGTACGTGAAGGTCGGCGACTGCGTCTGGTCCTTCACGTAGACCCACGAGATCGCCATGCCGAACGCCATCGCGCCCTTCGCGCGATAGCCTTTCGCCCCTTCGCTGTTGGCCTGCGCGATGAAGTCGCCGACAGTCGAGGTCGGCGCCAGCGCGTCGTACGTATAGGTCGCGTTCGATGCGTTGTTCTTCATGTAAATGTTCGCCTGCACCGACGCCACCGCGATCGGCCCCAGGAACCAGTAGCCCGACTGGCCCTGGCCGTTCGCCTGCGTGAGGAACGCGTTCGCATCGGCCGGCAGGCCCGTCGTCGTGTACGTGTAAGTGGCCGACGATCCGCCGTCCTTGCGATAGAGATCGCCGTACGTAAGCGGGCCTTCGTAGCGGTAGCCGCTCGCCCCTTGCGCGTTGGCCGCGTTGACGAAGGATGTCATGTCGGCCGGCGCCGTCTGCAACTGGTACGTGTAGGTCTGCGCGGTGCCGTCGTTCACGAAGATCGACTGCGTACCGCCGCTGGAAGCGTTGTAGTAGTAGTCGCCCAGATAGCGGTAGCCCTTCGCGCCTTCGCTGTTGACCAGCGTCAGGAAGCTCGCCTTGTCGGCCGCGACAGGCTGCGCCTCGTAACGCCACGTCAGCGTGCCGCCACCCGAGCCGCCCGAGCCGCCACTGCCGCCGCTTCCCGTCCCGCCCGAACCCGTGCCGCCGCTGCCGCCGTTGTTGCTCGTGCCCGATCCGCCACCTGACGATGCGGGCGAGGAATCGTCGCCGCCGCAAGCGGTCAGCGCCAGACAGGTCAGTGCGATCAATGCAACGGCTTTCATCGGGATCACCTCAATGCAAAAAGGACGAACGAAGCCGGTACGCGCGGATCTCGCCGCACGCACGGACAGTCACGAATCACGAATCAGGCATCGGCCGGCGGCGCACCGCCGGCCCGGGAGCGTCAGTTGACCTGGAGCTGGCCACCGCGGCCGAGGCCGCCCTTGACGTCCTGCGCCTTGTAGCTGCGCAGCGCAACGACCATCTTGTTGTACGCGTCGATGAACGCAACGACCGTCGCCTTGCCTTCCGGCGTCGCCGAGAAGCCGGCGAGCGCGCCGCCCACGCCGCCGCCGAAGCCGCCCAGCGCCGCGCCGTAGTTGGTCGCCGTCGAGCTGCCTTCCGACGCCGCGATCTGCACGGCCGAGCGCACGTCGAACAGCGTCAGCGTGACGACCGATGCCTTCGTCTGCAGGTGGCCGGCCACCGCCGCGACCGCGCCGTTGCCGATCAGCCCGCCGATCATGCTGCCGATGCCGCCGATCGGCGAATCGTTGATGACGATCTGCGGTTCCATGTAATAGTCGGCCGCGACACGCTGGCCCTTCTGCTGCTTCGAGCCCGCGCGGTATTCGCCCGAGTTGCGCTGCAGCTGCGTGATGCGCGACAGGCGCGCGTCGCTCTTCTGGTTGCCGATCGACGTGATCACGAAGCAGTTCGACTGCTGGACGGCCAGGCGCAGCAGCGGGTCGATGGTCGTCATCTTGGTCGCGCTGCCGAACGGGCCCCACCAGTCGGCGTTGCGGCCGTCGTCGACGGCGATCGTGCCGAGCGGCGACGCACAGCGCTGCAGCCCCGAATCGGCGCCGGCGCTCGTGCCGCCCGCGGCGGCACCGGTTACGCCCGCATTCTGGCCGCCGGGCGTCACCACACCGCCGCAGCCCGCGACGGACGCGCAAAGCGCTGCGACCAGCGCACCTTGAGTGAGACGTTGGGAAAGGATGGTCTTCATGTCGTTATCGATCGATTAGAGTCGTTGTTCGGCTTATGTGTTCGTGCGAACTTCGATAAGCCCCCCGGCTGGCGCGCGATGGTGGTCTCCCCGCTGCTGCCCCCGTTGCTTCAGGCCCGGTCAGTAGTACCAGTACGTCTGCTGCCAGACGCCGTAGTACGGATAGCCCGAGTACCAGTAGCCGTAATAGACGTCACGCCATTGCGTGCGCCATTTCCAGTCTTCTTCGTCTTCCTTCTTGGCCTTGCGCGCGAGATCGAGCAGCTTTTTCGATTCCTTGTCGCCGCGGCCGGCCGCGATCGACAGCCACTTCTCCGCTTCGCGTGCATCCGAGCCCATTTCCTCGAGGCCGAACAGGTAGAAGCTGCCGAGCGCCTTCTGCGCCTGCAGGTCGCCGCGCTCGGCGGCGTCGCGCATCCACTTGAGTGCCTGATAGCTGTCCTGGCGCACGCCGTCGCCGCGGAAATAACGCAGGCCGAGGTCGTAGGCGGCCTTCGGCTGGGTCTTCGCGGTCTGCTTCAGCGCAGCGATGCGGGGGCTTTCCTGGTCTGCCGAATCGTCCCTTTTTTGATAGGACACCTGATCTTTAGGACGGTCGGAACAACCTGTGTCGTCGCAGATCCGCACCGTGTTGCTGGTGAGGGACGGATCCTGCGCGCACGCGGCCAATAGCAACAGCAGCCCCGGTGCGAGTAAACGGCGGTACATTGTTACCTTCCTCAAGTTTTATTGGCGCCGCAATTCTTCGAGCTATCCCACCCCCGCGAGCTCGCACCCGGCTGCGCGCGGCGCAACGGATACAATCCGTCAACGCCGACACGCACTCCAAGGCTCTCTCAGGTTCTCTCTTCGAATCGTTCCGTCACTGCTTCATTGTTGTCGCTTTTCGCTGTGCCGATCATGGTCGGCATCGACCTCCAAACATGACGCGACAAACAATAGTGACGTGGTGAGCAATAATAATGAAGAAAAAAGGCATGTCAAGGTCATTCGCATTTTCAAAGTTTGCATGACGCGTCAGTTTTGATATGCTCACCCTCGCCCAAAACCCCTGGAGACCCCATCGAGATGTCCAACAGCGAGCAGGCCAACGTCGATCTCATCACCGCCAACAAGGTGCGCGACCTACTGAACCGCAACGGCATTCCACCGCGAAGTCACAACACGACGATCGCGAATGTGCTCGGCCTGAGCTTTTCGGTCGTCACGCGCAAGATGAAAGGTCTGATCCCGTGGAACCTGTCGCAGTTGCAGGACATCGCGACGCACTTCGGCGTGCCGCCCGCGATCCTGCTCGACGACAAGGGCACGCAGCCGGCCGCCGCCGAGATGATCGACGCGACGCTCGTGATCGAGTCGCGGCGTTTCCGCTGCCGCGCCGCGATCTCGTCGAAAGCCAGTAGCCAGGCCGAGACGGACTTCGTCGCGCTGCAGTGGCAAGGCGAATGGCTCATCACCGAGCGTCAGCACGCGCGCGAGGGCCGCACGTATCCGGTCGACGTCATTGAGCTGCGCTCGGCCCAGCCGAACGTGTATGCGGCGCGCATCGCCGTGGTCGACGATTCGCAGGACGTCGCCGAGACGGTATGTGAATATTTCATCGAAAAAGGCGTGAATGCGATCCCGTACTTCGACGGCGCGACGTTCCGCAAGGCGCTGGAGGTCGAGGATTTCGACGGTTACATCCTCGACTGGATGCTCGGCGACCAGACGGCCGCCGAACTCGTGCGCGGCATCCGCTCGAGCGAGAACAGCGGTGCGCCGATCTTCCTGCTGACCGGCAAGATCTCGACCGGCGAAGCCAGCGAGGACGAGATCGCGCACATCGTGTCGCACTACAACGCGCGCTGCGAGGAAAAGCCGGTGCGCCTGCCGATCCTGTTCGCCGAAGTGGCGCGCGAGCTGAAGATCACGCTGCCGGCCGCGGCCGCCGCGAACTGACACCACAACGACAAATCACCACCGCACGACCGAGGGCACGACATGCGAATTTCGACCATCTGGACCAAGAGCCTGCTGACGGCCTGCCTGCTCGGCATGGCGGCCGCGACCTGGGCCGCTTCGTCGTTTACGTTCACCGTCGACGGCAAGATCGACAAGCACAACCAGCAGGGCAAGACGGCGTACGTGTTTTCCGAGCAGGCGCTGATGGCGCTGCCGCAGCACACGATCGTCACGTCGACGAGCTGGACGCCGAAGGCAGCCTTCACCGGCCCGCGCCTGTCCGACATCCTGAAGACCGTCGGCGCGCACGGCACGCAGATCGAGTTCCGCTGCATCGACGAGTACACGTTCACGATTCCCGTATCCGACGCCGATCGTTACGGCGTGATCCTCGCGCGGACGATGAACGGCAAGGTGCTCGGCAACGACAACTACGGCCCGCTGTGGATCATGTACCCGCGCGACCAGTATCCCGATGAACTGAAGACGCCGCTCGGCGAAGCCAAGTTCGCGTGGCAGATCATCGGCCTGACGGTGAAATGAAACGCCGGCGATGGAAAAATAGAAAGATCATCCTGGTCCTCGGCTCGCTGTGGATCATGGGTTTTGCCGCATGGGCGTTCCTGCTGTGGGACCTCCTCGCCACGTCGGTCAACGAGGGCGTGCTCGAAGGGCCGCGCGAAGGCGTGTTCTGGACCGCCGCGCAATACCGGAACGTCTATGTGCGGTTCGACCGGCAACTGATCCTCTACGCGACGCGCGAGGACGACGACTTCAATCACGTGCAGATGCAGCTCGACAGCCTGTCGGTGTCGTTCGGTTTTCTGCAGCGGCCATCGGAAGTGTCCGAATACTGGCTGCGCATCCCGCGCGCGCGCAACGAGATCGACGCGCTCGGCGAATTCATGACGCGCCTGAAGCGCGAAGTGCCGTTGCTGCGCGACTCGCCGAAAAACGCGCAGCAGGTGATCGACGAAGTCAATGCGTACTGGCCGAAGGTCAACGGCCTCGCGAACTATTTCCGCGCGATCGAGATGGCGCAGCGCGACTTCACGTTCCATCAGCTGAAGGAAAAGCAGCGCGCGATCCTGATCCTCGGCATCGTGCTCGGCGTGATCCTGTGCGCGCTGTTCCTGCTGCTGTTCTATACGATGCGCACGCGTGACGACCTGCTCGAACGACAGGACGCGGCGCTCGACGCCGAACGCAAGGCGTCCGACCGCGCGTTCGAAATGATCGAGGCGAAGAACGCGTTCCTCGGGATGGTCAGCCATGAGTTGCGCACGCCGCTGCAGGCGATCTGCGGATCGGTCGAGATCCTGCTCGCGCGCCCGCAGTCGGACGCGAACCTGAAGACGATCCGGCGGCTGCAGAATTCGGCGTTGTCGCTCGAAGCGCTCGTCAAGGACCTGACCGACTACATCAAGCTGCGCTCGACGAAGCGCCTCGCCGAACGGGAAACCGTCGGCATCGCGTCGCTGCTCGCCGAGGTGCTCGACCCGCTGCGCGAGAAAATTGCGGCCAAGCGGATCGCGGTCGCGCAGCAGGTCGAGCCGCACGACCTCGCGATCCGTTCCGATCGCAAGCTGCTGCGCCAGGTGCTGTCGAACCTGATCGAGAACTCGGTCAAGTACACGCTCGGCGGATCGATCCACGTGTCGATCACGCTCGCCGACGCGCCGGCCGGCCAGCAATTGAAGATCGCCGTGCGCGACACGGGCACCGGCATCGCGAAGCCGCACCTGTCGAAGATCTTCGAGCCGTTCTACCGCGCGAACGACGCGGTCGGGCTGCACGTGGACGGGATCGGCATGGGGCTCGCCGTCGTGCGCGAAATCGTGACGACGCTGCGCGGGCATGTGGACGTGCGCAGCGTGGTCGGCGAAGGCAGCGAGTTCGTCGTGACGCTGCCGGCCGAAGTGCCCGGCATCGACACCGCAGGTAACGCGGCCGGCGACACGCCCGCGCTACCGCACGCGGCCGCGCACCGCGACCGGCGCGCACTGGTGGTCGACGATGACGACAACGCGCGCGAAACGCTCGGCGCGATGCTGTCGGCGCTCGGCATCGAAGCCGATCTGTGCGGCACCGGGCAGGAAGGCGTCGCGCGCTTCGGTACGAGCCGTTACGACATCGTCGTGCTCGATCTCGAACTGCCGGACTTGAGCGGCTTCGAGGTCGCGCGGCGCATTCGCGCGGTCGCGGTACCCGACGACGACGGCCGGCATCCGGCAATCCTCGGCGTCAGCGCGTATGAATCGACCGCGCTGAGCGAGAACAAGCAGGTGTTCGACGAATTCCTGCCGAAGCCCGTCCACCTGCGCGAACTCGGCGCGCTCGTCGAGAAGCTGCTCGCCTGAGCCGGCGCGCAGGCGAAGTGCCGCTTGTTGCCGCTTGTTGCCGCTTGTTGCCGCTTGTTGCCGCTTGTTGCCGCTTGTTGCCGTGTGTAGCCGCTTACTCGCCGATCAGATGCAGCACGATGTCGCGCCGGTGCGCCGCGCGGCGATGCTCGAACAGGTAGATTCCCTGCCACGTGCCGAGCACCATGCGCCCGTGCTCGACCGGGATCGACAATTGCACCTGCGTGAGCGCCGTGCGCAGGTGCGCCGGCATGTCGTCTGCCCCTTCGGTGTCGTGCTCGTAGCGCGCGGCGTCCTCGGGCGCGAGCGCCGCGAAGTAGCGCTCGATGTCGCGCTGCACCGACGAATCGGCATTCTCCTGGATCAGCAGCGATGCCGACGTATGGCGGCAGAACACGGTGAGCAGGCCCGTGCGGATCGCCTGCTGGTCGACGAATGCGCGCGCCTGCGCCGTGAACTCGACGAGGCCGCTGCCGCGCGTGTCGATGCCGATGTGCGTGATCGCCTGTTGCATCGCCGTGACCTCAGGCCAGCGCGGCGAAGCCGTCGGCTTCGATCTGCTTCGCGTCGGCCGGACGCACGACGCGTGCAACTTCGACACCGTCGCGCAGGAACACCAGCGTCGGCCACAGCTTCACGCCGAACGAGCGGCCGAGCGGGCGGCCCGGGCCATCCTCGATCTTCAGGTGCCGCACGGCGGGATGCGCGGAAAACGACGCCACGATCGCCGGCTGCGCGCCCGCGCAGATCCCGCACCAGTTCGCGCCGAATTCGATGACGGTTGCACCGCCCAGTGCGTCGACTTCCGCGCGCGTCGGCGCGTTGGCGGTGTAGCGTTGCTCGGTATCCATCAGGCCCTCGTGTGCGTTGGCGGAGCGGGGCCGCGCGCACCCGTGCGATCCGGCGGGCGCGGCCTGCGATCTCCTACTGTAGCGGAAAAGCACGCGCGGTGCCGACGGGTTCGGCCGGCGCACACGCGGCCTTCGCGCCCCTTCCGGAATGACACGACAAGATTCGGAGCGCCGCACCGCCGCGACAGGATCAGCATGCGGACTGATCCCTCAACGAAGGCACCGACCATGAATGCTCCGCATTGCGTCACCGAACCGAACATCCTCTATTTCGGCACGCCCGTCGTGCTGGTCAGCACGCTGAACGAGGACGGCACGGCCAATCTCGCGCCGATCTCGTCCGCGTTCTGGCTCGGCTGGCGCGGCGTGATCGGCATCGCCGCCAGTTCGCAGACCACCCGCAACCTGCTGCGCACCGGCGAATGCGTGCTGAACCTGCCGTCGTCGGCGCAGGCGCACGCGGTCGACCGGATCGCGCGTACGACGGGCACCTACCCGGTGCCGGACGGCAAGCGCGCGAAGGGCTACGTGTACGAACCCGACAAGTTCGGCACGGCCGGGCTCACCGCAGCCGCGTCGCAAACCGTCGCGCCCCCGCGTGCGCTCGAATGCCCGGTGCACATGGAAGCGGTCGTCGCGGCCACGCACGGCATCGGTGAAGAAGCGCCCGACGTGCGCGGCCACATCCGCGTGTTCGAGGTGCGCATCCAGCGCGTGCATGTACATCCCGACCTGCTGATGGACGGTCATCCGGACCGCATCGATCCGGACAAGTGGTCGCCGCTGATCATGAGCTTCCAGAAGTTCTACGGCCTCACGCCGCATCAGGTGCACGCATCGCGGCTCGCCGAGATTCCCGAGCGGGCGTATCGCAGCCCCGACATCGAGCGCTCGCGCGACGCGGGCGTGCCGGCCGGCGCGATGGCCGGCGTCACGTCGGACGGCTCGACCTGACGGACCGGCTGCACGGAACGGGGAGGTCGATCGCACAGTTGCGCGCCTGGACGACGCTGGTGAAACACGGCCCGCCGTCGAGGCGCGAGCCGCGCGGCGGCCAGTGCGCAAAGGCCGATCGGATAAGATACGGCCGGCCATGCTCATTGGCCCATGACCGAACCGACGGAGTGTTTTCAGTGATTCAACCGACCCAAGTATTCAAGGACAACCTCGCGCAACTGCCGGCCATCGACGGCGTCGCGCGCATCGATCTCGTCGGCGCGAACGGCGACGTGGTCGCGACCATCGAGAACCAGCCGGGCAAGCAAGGCTCGCTCGCGGTGTACAACTATCTGAAGCAGGCATTCGGCACGCTCGACGCGCAAGCCGCCGAGCACGGCCTCGCGGTGTTCGCCGAACATACGGCCGACGCACGCAACCGCCCGGGCGCGCATCCGAACGTCGATCGCCTGCTGGCGATCGTCGACGGCGGCGAAGCGCTGCGGATCGACGTCGTCGCGAAGGGCTGAATCGCCGGCGGCACGCCGGTGCGCTGCCGGCCGGTGCGCGCGACCGTGACACGCGGGCGAAAAACCGCGATCATCGCGCCCGTATCCCTTTCCCCGGAGACAGCCTGCGTGTCCCGCTTCGTTGCGTTGTCGTTTGCCCGCCGTCTGGCTTCGATCGTGTCGATCGCGGCCGTTACGTGTGCCGCGCTCGGCGGCACGGCCTCGGCCGATCCGCTGCGGACGGCCTCCGATATCGCCGGCGCGTCGCTGGTACCGCTCGGCGTGCTGCCGCACTCGCCGGAGAACGGCTCGCTCGACTCGTTCTGCACGCAATACCGCGCGAAGACCACCACCGCGGCCGGCCGCGAAGTCGCGAAGCGCGACTGGATCGTGACGTCCGAGGCGCCGCTCGGCCGCTACACGGTTGTCACGTTCGCGAGCGGATTCAGTGCCGGCACGAGCGCGATCTGTTTCGCGCGCAACGGCAACATCGGCGTGTTCGACGGCACGACGCTCGTCGCGCTCGGCTACACGGCGCGCAAGGCGGGCTGGCAGTTCGGCATGGCCGACCGGCTGGAAAACGGCGCGCTGCTGATCTGGGGCGGCGACGGCCCGGCTCCGCCCGTCGGCGAATTGCACGAAGAGAACGGCGGCCTGCGCCTGACCCGGGTAGCGGCTGAAAGCGCTTACTGCCAGGGCCGCGCGGTCGTGCCGAACGTGTACGGCAAACCGCTCGACGTCGCACGCCGGATCCTGATCGCGAAAGGCTGGCAACCGCTGCGTCCGCGCGAGAAACCGGATGCGACGGACGGCGCGGCGACGCTCGCGAAGCACGGCATCATCGAAGCCGAAGCGTGTTCAGGTACCGGCATGGGCTATTGCGCGCTGCGCTACCGGAGCGCGGCCGGCGTGCTCGGCGTGACGACGGTCGGCGGCGAGCCGGACAAGCCGTCGGCGAACACCGTGATCGACTATCAGGTGGCCTGCCGCAAGCCTTGAGCCGTGCGGCGATCGTCCGCACAAGGCGCTGCATCGGCGTGTACCGTTGACGCGATATCGAGCATTGTCGGCGCGCCAAGGGCAGCGCACGTGCATTGACGATCGGCCTCGACGGCCTGCCAGATCATCGTCCGTTCGTTCGATTGACCGGCCTCGCGCGCCCTCCTAAACTGACCTCCCTTTTACGCTGCATCCACGAAAGGGACTCCCATGATCGACCTCTCCACGCTCGCGCTGTTTTCCGGCGCGTGTCTCGCGCTGACCGCCACGCCGGGCCCCGACATGCTGCTGATCGCGTCCCGCAGCGTGAGCCAGGGCCGGCGCGCAGGTTTCGCGACACTCGCGGGCATCCAGGCCGGCACCTACTGCCACGCGCTGGCGGCTGCGCTCGGGCTGTCGCAGCTCTTCGTCGCGGTGCCGCTCGCCTATGACGCCGTGCGCTTCGCGGGCGCCGCCTATCTGCTGTATCTCGCGTGGAAGACGTTCCGTTCGGATGCGACCGCACTGTCGCCCGTCGCGTCGCAGCGTCGCCACTCGACCGCGACGATCTTCCGCCAGGGGCTGACGACGAACCTGCTGAATCCGAAGATGGCGCTGTTCGTGCTCGCGCTGTTTCCTCAGTTCGTGCGACCCGAGCACGGTTCGATCGCCGTGCAGATTCTCGTGCTCGCGACGGTGCTGAACCTGATCGGCATCGTCGTGAACGGCGCAGTCATTCTGTCCGCGAGCCGGCTGAGCCAGCGGATCGGCGCGCGCCGCCGCTCGTCGAAGCTGCCGCAGTATCTGCTCGGGTCGGTGTTCGTGGGGCTGGCGGCGCGGTTGGCGGTGGCGGGGCGGAACTGAAGACAGGCATCAGTTGCGCATCACGATTGGAACCGCGCACAGCCTGCTGATACACGCGGGTATCAAGCGCCGTAATCGGCGACCGGCTCGCGCGTATCCGCCACCACCCGCAACGCCTCGCTATCGAGCAAGCTCGCCGGCGTCACCGTGCGGCGGCGCCACGGAATCCGGCCGAAGTACCAGATCTTCCAGAAGCCGAGCGGATGATCGGGATTCCGGCGCAGCAGCATGTCGAAGGTTTCGACATCGCCGAGCACGATCCGCGTCGCATCGCGCACGACTTCGCGCACGAACCGCGAGCAGAACTGCCGGCGCGACGCGAGATTGAACCCCGTGTCGTACACCACGCCGATCCGGCGCATCGCGGCCGCCACGAGCCGGCGCCGCTGCGCGGCATCGAGCGGCTGCTTCAGCCGTGCGATCACGCACGCGCCGCGATCGGAGCGCGCGAGAAACCGCGACATCGTCGTGACGCGCGACAGCGGAAACGTACTCTCCGCGATCATCGGCTCGCCGCCGCGCTCGCCGACCACGATCCCGACGTGATTCGTCCACGAGCGCGTCGCGCTCGCCACTTCGAGGAACGGCCGCACGGTCACGCGGATGAAGACGATGTCGCCGATCTCCGGCTCGATCGGCAACGGCATGTCACGCGGATGGGAAGAACCCACGGAGAAGAAACGCCGCCGGCCCGCTTCGGGCGAGCGGATCATGAGCGGCTGGCAGCCGGTATCGACAACCATACGGACCTCGCGCGAGTGGAGATGGCGCGAGCATGTCAGCAGCTGCCGCGCGCCGCATCCGCTTCTTGCGCGAGGGCGGGTATCCGCGCTGCCGGGTGTCGGATTTCGATACCGGTGCGCGTGCCGCCGCGCTGCCGTCAGCGCGTCGCGCCCAACGCCACGCGCAGTCGCTCCATCAACTGCGTGTAGTGCCGCAGCACGTCGTCCTTCGGCACGACATTCGCGGTCGCGAAACGGTCCGACCACGCCGGTTTCCATTCATACGAGCCGTGCACGCTGCGATCGCCGTCGGGCGCCTGGATCAGCGAGCGGATCCGCGCATCGCGGCCCGGGCCCGTATGCACGTCGAACAGCGCGTGGATGTACGTGTGATACGCGTCGTACACGTCGTCATCGAACAGGTAGCGGTAGATGTGGAACGTGCGATCGAGCTCGCGCTTCGCGCGGATCACATCGTCCGGCGAGATGTCCTTCCAGTAGCCGATCCACGTGTAGAAGCACAGCAGCGCATTGAGCTGCGGCGCGACCGCGTCGTACAGCGCGAGCCGCTTCTCGATCAATCGCTGGTTGGTCCACTGCACGAGTTCGAGCCGCTTCAGCCGGCGCGCGACGAGCCAGCCGAGACACGCGACCGACAACGGCGTCAGCACGCCCAGCACGAGCTTGACGATTTCCAGCGAATTCCACGGATTGTTGATTGGCTGCATGAATGGCCCGACAAGAAGAAACGCATCCGCGCCGGCGCATGACCCGGCGCGCAGCGCCGCCTGCCCGATCGCGTCGACGTTGATCGTTAGTTGCTTGCGCATCGAACGTCGCGTGACGACACAAGCAATAGGTTCGAAGCGGCGTGATTCGTCAGTCTATCGGTCGATTGTCACCGAGCCGTGACCGTTCGTCGACCCGTCGTCGCGTAGTCACGCACGCCGCTCGCGCTAGGTCGGTAGCGCCGACGTGAGCTTGACCTTCTGCATCGGAATGTCGGTCTTCACGCTCAGCACGCCCGGAATGCGCGTGAGGTATTCCATCTGGAAGCGCCGGTAGTCGTCGATGTCGGCCGCGACGACGCGCAGCAGGAAATCGCAATCGCCCGCCATCAGGTGGCATTCGACGACTTCCGGCATCTGCTGGACGGCCTCGGCGAAGCGGTTCACCGATTCCGCGTCCTGCCCCTTCAGCCACACGCGCGTGAAGATCGTCAGCCCCTTGCCGACTTTCGCGGGATTCAGCACGGCCACGTATTTCTCGATCACGCCGGCTTCCTCGAGAAGCCGCACGCGCCGCAGGCACGGCGACGGCGACAGCCCGACCTCGTGCGCGAGCTCCACGTTCTGCATGCGACCGTCGCGCTGGAGCGCGCTCAGGATCCGGCGGTCGATGGCGTCAAGTTTCATTGGCATTCGATTCCAAAAAATTTTCAAATCACGTGTTCAATGCCAAATTCTGAGAAAAATCTGGCCACAACGCAACCCGATTCGAGTCAAAAAAGCAGACAATTCCTCCCCCGAAGGAGGAGTAATGAGCAGTAGCGTTTCAACGTCGTCAGGGCTTCGCGACAAGCCCGCCTATGTCGCCGAGATGGGTCGCGGTTTGCGCGCGGCGCTGCCCGTCATGCTGGGTTTCGTGCCGTTCGCGCTCGTGCTGGGCGCGCAGGCCGCGCAGAAAGGGCTGAGCCTGTTCGAAGTGCCGATGATGACCGGCATGAACTTCGGCGGCGGCTCCGAATTCGCGGCGATCCATCTGTGGACGTCGCCGCCGCACATCGCGCTGATCGTCGCGATGTCGTTCCTCGTGAATTCGCGCCACATCCTGATGGGCGCCGCATTCGAGCCGTATATCCGCCGCCTGCCGCGCCGCCGCGCGTTCTTCGCGCTGTTCTTCATGTGCGACGAAAGCTGGGCGATGTCGCTCGCCGACGCAAGGGCGCGCTCGGCCACGCACATCAGCGTGCCCTATTACGCGGGCATCTGCGTGGGGCTCTACCTGACGTGGATCTCGATGACCACGCTCGGCGCGGCGGTCGGCCCGACGATCGGCAACGTCGAGCAGTACGGCTTCGACATGGCGTTCACGGCCGTGTTTCTGGTGCTGCTGCGCGGGATGTGGAAAGGGATGCGCGCGAGCCGCCCGTGGTTCGTGAGCCTCGTCGTCGCGGCGGCCACGCACCTGGCCGTGCCCGGCGCGTGGTACGTCGCGGCCGGCGCCTGCGCGGGGCTGATCGCCGCGCTGCTGTGGGAGCCGCGCGATGCCTGAGCTTCCGGATTTCAGCACGGTCGCGACGATCGTGCTGATGGCGTCGACCACATATCTGTCGCGCATTCTCGGCTACGTGCTGCTGCGCAACCGCACGCTAAGCCCGCGGATGGCGTCGGTGATGGAGAACGTGCCCGGCTGCGTGCTGATCTCGGTGATCGCGCCGGCCTTCGTGTCGACCCGCCCTGCCGACCTGCTCGCGCTGGCCATGACGCTGCTCGCGGCGACGCGCCTGTCGATCCTGCCGACCGTCATCGTCGGCGTCGTGTCAGCCGGCCTGCTGCGGTACCTGCTCGGCTGATCGGTTCCGAGCCGCCGCGCACGCCGCGGCACGACCACCGACGAACGGGCGCACGATGCGCCCGTTTTCACATCCGCGCCGACCGCGCGACACGACGATCATCACGCGGGAATGCTAGCCTTGTGGCTTGCGCCACGCTGCACTCCCCTCTGATTACCCATCTCCGCGAGGATCGTCCCGATGCAAGAAACCCGCCCGCTGTTCGATCGTGTCCTGCTCACCAACGACGACGGAATCGACGCCCCCGGCCTTGACGTGCTCGAACAGGTTGCCACGCAACTGGCGCGCGAAGTATGGATCGTCGCACCGGCGGAAGACCAGAGCGGCACGTCGCATTCGCTGAGCCTGCACGAACCGCTGCGCGTGCATCGCAAGGGCGAACGCCGCTTCGCGGTGCGCGGCACGCCCGGCGATTGCGTCGCGATCGCGATCAGCCACCTGATGAAGGACGCACGGCCCGACATCGTGCTGTCTGGCGTGAATCGCGGCGGGAACCTCGGCACCGAAACAGTGTTTTCCGGCACGGTGGGTGCCGCGATGACGAGCATGCTGGTTGGCGTGCCGGCCATCGCGCTGAGCCAGGCCTTCACCGATCGCAATGCGGTGCCGTGGGACACGGCACTCGCGCTTGCGCCGGACGTGATTCGCCGGCTCGTTGCGGCCGGCTGGGACAGCGACGCGTGCCTGAACGTGAACTTCCCGCCGCGGCCCGCGCAGGACGTGCGCGGGCTGAAGGTGACGAACCAGGGCGCCGGCACGCTGCAGGGCGTCGAGATCGTGTCGGGGCGCGACCCGCGCGACATCGAGTATCACTGGCTGAAGCTCGCCCGCGCGCCGCGCGACGACGATGCGGATTCGGAGACGGTCGCGCTGGGTGAAGGGTATGTCGCCGTCACGCCGCTGAAGTTCGAGCGCACGCACGATCAGGCGCTCGCGCGGTTGCGGTCGAGCCTCGGCTGATCGCGCAGTCCGGCAAGCAAGCGGTCGCGGCAATCGCGCGTGGTACCTGCGCGCGGTTGCCCGGCTGCATCACTGCATTACCGCTTCGCCGCCTTACCGCCTCACCGCCTCACCGCCTCACCGCTTTACCGCTTTACCGCTTTACCGCTTTACCGCTTTACCGCTTTACCGCTTTACCGCTTTACCGCCCCACCGCTTCATCGAATGACCGAATCGCCACATCACGTCAGATTCATTCCCCCGTCGAGCATCACGACCTCGCCCGTCACGTAATCGGACGCGACGAGCATCGCGACCGTCTGCGCGATGTCGTCCGGTGTCGCCGCGCGGCGCATCGGTGCGCGCTCGCGCCAGAGCTGCTGCGCGTCCGTCCAGTCGGCCGTGAGCGGCGTATCGACGAGCCCCGGCGCGACCGCATTGACGCGAATCGCCGGCGCGAGCGTGCGCGCGAGCAAGCGCGTCGTGTGATTGAGCGCGGCCTTCGCCGCCGCATACGGAATCGATGCGCCCTTCGGCCGAACGCCCGCATGCGAACTGACGTTCACCACGCACCCGGCCCGCCCGTGCGACGCCGCCTCGCGCAATGCAGCCTCGGCCTCGGCGACGAGCCGGAACGGTGCGATCACGTTGATCTCGTGCATCTCGCGCCATACGTCGGGCGTCGCCGCGACGAGGTCGTCATGCGGAATCACGCGGCTGACACCCGCGTTGTTCACGAGCACGTCGAGCCGCCCGTGCACGGCCAGTGCGTCGCGGATCAGCCGCACGCGTTCGGCATCGTCGGCGAGATCGGCCTGCACGTAGGCCGCGCCGAGTTCGCGCGCCATCGCGCGCCCCACGTCGGCCGAGCTGCGCGAATGCAGGATCACCGCATAGCCGTCCGCCGCGAGGCGGCGCGCGATCGCCGCCCCGATTCCCGACGTCGATCCGGTGACGAGCGCGACCGGCCGATGCAGACGCGACGCACGCGGCTCGGCAACGGCTTCGGTTTCAGGTTCCGTTTCGGGAATCGGGGCAGAGATCGGCGGAAGCGGCGCGTCCATATCGGGGAACCCTGTCAGTGGCGTTCCCGCATCATAATCGCGACGACGCCCCCGGACGCGAACGTCACGGCGGCCACCACGAGGATCGCGGCGGCGAAGCCGAAGCGGTCGGCCATCAGGCCGGCCGACAGCGCGCCGATCGCATAGCCGAGATCGCGCCAGAAGCGGTACACGCTCAGCGAGCGCGCCCGCCAGCCGGGCTCGGACGCATCGGACACGGCCGCGATCAGGCTCGGATAGACCATCGCCGTGCCGAGACCGAGCAGCACGCTCGCGACGAGCCACCAGCGGAACTGCCCCGTCAGCGCGGTCAGCGCCAGCCCGGCCGCCTGTACCCACATCCCGGCGACGATCAGCCCCTTACGGCCCCACCGGTCGCTCAGCGGCCCGGTGACGATCTGGCAGCTGCCCCACACGACCGGATAGACGGCCTTCAGGATGCCGATCCGCTCGATGCCGAGCCCGAGCGTCGTGAAGAACAGCGGGAAGATGCCCCAGCTCATCCCGTCGTTGAGGTTGTTGATCATGCCGGCCTGCGATGCCGCGAACAGGTTGCGGTTGCGGAACGACGTCAGCATGAAGACTTCGCGGAACGACAGCGCGGACGCGCCGGCCGGCCGGCCGCTTTCCAGCCGCACATGGTCGCGCGTGTCGCGCACGACGAGGATCGACAGCAGCAGGCCCGCGACCGCGTAGATCACGCCGAGATAGATCGGCGTCGGCCGCAACCCGTAGCGGCTCGCGAGATAGCCGGTCGCAAACGCGGTCGCGCCCACCGCGAAATAGCCGGCGAATTCGTTCAGTCCGACCGCGAGGCCGCGGCTCTTCGGGCCGACGAGGTCGACCTTCATGATCACCGTCATCGACCACGCGAACCCCTGGCTCAACCCGAGCAGCACGTTCGCGGCGATCACCCATTCCCAGTTCGGTGCCGCGATGATCATGAACGGCACGGGCAGGCCGAGCAGCCAGCCGGCGATCAGCACGCGCTTGCGCCCCCACGTGTCCGCGAGCTGGCCCGACACGAGGTTCGCGAACGCCTTGACCAGCCCGAAGCTGACGATGAACGACGTGATCAGCGCGGTCGATTCGAGATGGAACTGCTCGGCGCCGATCAGCGGCACGACGGTGCGCTCGATGCCCACCATCCCGCCGACGAATGCGTTGACCAGCACGAGCAGCGCAAATTGCCGCCAGTTCTCGCGCAGGCCGAGCGCCACTGCGCGCCCGCCGCGCGCCATCGCTACGTTTGCCATCGCGCTAGCCCGCCGCGACGCGCGGACAAGCCCCCCGATCGGCGACCGGTTCGACCACCGCGCCGGTCGCCTTGCCGCCGCAACCGAACAGGTATGAAATGCCTCCCGTATCGGGATGCAGGAATGGTCTGACGATCATCGGATTGCCTCCGTCCAGCGAATGCGATAACATTCAATCAATTTGATGAATGATTGATCAAGGAGAGGCCACGTGTCAAGCACGGGACCCAAGCAAGCGATTTATGCGAGCCTCGCCGAGGTCGCGCAGGCGCTCGGCCATCCGAACCGGCTCGAATTGCTGGAGCACCTCGCGCAACGCGAACGGTCGGTCGAGGAACTGACGGCACTGTCGGGGATGACGTTCGCGAACACGTCGCGGCACCTGCAGATCCTGCGGCGCGCGCGCCTCGTCGATACCGAGCGGCGCGGCAAGCACATCGTGTATCGCCTCGCCGGCGACAGCGAGGTGGTCGTGCTTATGAAGGCGCTCGGCCGCGTGGGCGAACGCAACGTCGCCGAGGTCAACAAGGTGATGGGCGACTACTTCCATGCGCGCGATGCGCTGGAGCCCGTGTCGCGCGACGAACTGACCGCACGGCTCGCGGATGGCCTCGTCACGCTGCTCGACGTACGTCCGCACGACGAATTCGCGCAAGGGCACCTGCCGGGCGCGCTGAACATCCCGCTGTCCGAACTCGATGCGCGCGTGAGCGAGTTGCCGGCCGGGACGGAGATCGTCGCCTACTGCCGCGGCCCGTACTGCGTGTTTGCGGTCGAGGCGGTCGCCACGTTGCGCGCGCGCGGCTTCAAGGCCGCGCGGCTGGAAGACGGATTTCCGGAGTGGAAGGCGGCCGGCCTCGCGGTCGAGACGGGCGCCGCCGGATGAAACAATGCGGCCCGCGTCGATGCGGGCCGCTTGCTGGTGCCTGCCGGTGCCTGCTGCCAGCTGCTACTTGCCGGCCAACGCCAGCGACGGCGCGAGCGCGCTGTTGGGATCCTGTCCGTTCCAGGTGCCGACCCATGCGTCGTTCGGCGTCGACCCCATCACGAAGTCGAGTGTGCCGCCGGCCTTCATCTCGTCGTACGTGATGTACGGCCGATGCAGCGGCGTGCCGTTCAGGCTGACCGACTGGACGTAGCGATTCACCGATGACGGTGCGCCGCCACTCGCCGTGTGCGCAGTCACCTTGAAACGCCGCGTCGCGCCGAACTTCAGGCCCTTTCCGTCCCCGCCTCCCGAGGCGACCGGGATGTCGATCGTCGCTTCCTCGAACAGCGGCGTGCCGAGGTAGAACACGCCGCCCACCGGATTCAGCGAATAGATGCCGAGCGCGGACAGCACGTACCACGCGGACAGCTGCCCGCAATCGTCGTTGCCGGGAATCGCCGAATCGCGCACGCGGCGCGGGTCGGCCACCGCGGCCTTCAGGCTGTCGCCGCTCAAGAGCGCGCGATCGCCGGCGGTCAGCGTCAGCGAGTACATGTCGTCCATCACCGTGCGTACGCGATCCTGCGTCTTCGACGGCATGCCTGCGACGTCGTACAGGTACGGCAGGTGGTTCGCCGGCTCGTTCCCCGCGAAGAACTGGCCGCTGCGGCCGGTCAGGTCCGGAAAGCCCTGGTTGTAGAGGAAGGTCAGCGGGTTGGCCGGATCGAACGTGCGATCGAGCTGCGCGATGAACTGGCTCTTGCCGCCGAGCAACGCAACGAGGCCGGGGAAGTCGTGGAAGATGTTCCACGTATCGACCCACGAATTCGATTCGGAGAAATCCGTCTTCTCCGCGGCCGTCGGGTCGAAGCCCGCCACCCAGTTTCCTTGCGAATCCTTCGGCTGCGCAAACTTCCAGCCGTTGTTCGGCACCGGGTTGAACACGTTCCGGTAGTTCTGGCTGCGTTGCAGGTAGGGCCGGTAGTCGGCCGTGCTCTTGCCGGCCGCCTTGCCGACCGCGGCCGTCGCCCAGTCGTCGAACGAATAGTCCTGCGTGGTCGACACCGATGCGTTGTCGCCCGCGTACACGTAGCCGCTCTGCCGGTACTGGTCGAAGCCGTGTGCGCTCGCACTCTGCGTGGTCGTCAGCGCGGTCCAGATGTCGTCGATGCCCGCGCTCGTCAGGTGCTTCAGGTACGCATCGGCGATCAGCGGGATCGACGGGTGGCCGGCCATCGTGAAGGTTTCCGTCTGCGCCAGCGGCCACACCGGCAGCTCGCCCTTGCCGTTCTGCTTGAACTGCGTGAGCAGCGACTTCACCCAGCCGTCGACGCGCTCGGGCTGCACCAGCGTCATCAGCGGCGACTCGGCGCGGAAGGTGTCCCACAGTGAGAACGTCGACGAATAGTCGAAGCCCGGATTCGCATGCTTGCTCGTGGTCGGCGGCGACGTCGTGCCGTCGTTGGTCGAATCGGTGCCGACGTAGCTGCCGTCCGCATTGTTGTAGACGGTCGGCGCGAGCATCGTGCGGTACAGCGACGTGTAGAACATCGTCCGCTGGTCGGCGCTGCCGCCCTTGATCCGGATCCGGTCAAGCGCGGCGCTCCACACGCGCTCGGCCGCACCGCGCACCTGGTCGAACGACTTCGTGCCGACTTCCGATGCGAGATTGGCCTGCGCATCCGCGATGCTCGACGGCGAGATGCCGACCTTCACCGTGACCGCGCCGCCGCTGTCATTGCCGTCGGCGAACGTCAGGTACGCCTTGAAGCCGTCCGCGCTGAACGCGACGTGCTTCGTATCGAACGGCTTCGAGAAACGCGCGGCGAAATACGTCGGCTTGTTGTTCGCCCAGTTGTTCGTGAACTGCCAGCCGGCGATCGTCTGCGCATCGATGACCTGGATCTTGCCGCTCGCGGTCGAGCCGCCGATCGGGTTGTCGATGCTGACGATCATGCTGCGCTTCTGCGCGGCCGCGCTCGGGAAATACGTGTAGCGATGCACGCCCGCATGCGAAGTCGCCGTCATCTCCGCGAGGATCTTCGCGCCCTGCACGTTCCACGGCGTGTTGCCGCTGCCGACCGGCGCCATCTTCACGCGGTAGTAGCCGGGGCTCGCGGTTTCGTCGTCGTGGCTGAACGACGCGTTATAGGTGATCGACGCATCGGCGGCGACCTTCGCCAGCGTCGCGGTATCCACCGGCGCGAGCGTCGGCAGGAACCGCACTTCGCCGCCCGAGCCGATGCCGGTGCCCGACAGGTGCGTATGCGTGAAGCCGGTGATGAACGGATCGTCGTACTGGTAGCCCGACGTGCGATCCCAGTTCCACGGCAGCGTGTGCGCGCCGCCGGTCGTGTCCGGCCCGAGCTGCACCATCCCGAACGGCACGGTCGCGCCCGGGTACACGTGGCCGTGACCGCGCACGCCGCTGCTCCAGTCCGCGTTGATGTCGAGATTCGCGGTGCCGATCATCGGATCGACGCTGTGCAGCACCGACCGTTTGGTTGCACCACCGTTCCCGTTCTGATCGCCCTGGTCGTTCTGGTTACCTTGATCGTTCTGGTTGCCCTGCGCGTTCGACATCTGCGCGAGCACGCTCGCATCCGTCGAAACCTGATCGCCCCCGCACCCCGACAGCACGGCAAGGCACCCGATACCCACCACATGACGTAGCTTCATCCGTTCGTCCCTCCCTCTCTCTGCGTCGATCCTGTTGGCAAGAACCGCTCGTTGATCTTCGTGACTGTTACGGCGCGCTGGCCGCCTGCGGGAACGACGGCATCGCGGATGCGTCGGTGCCCCACGTCGTGGCGCTCGCGTCGGCCGTCATCGCGTACGACAGCTTCCCGCCCTTCGCGATCTGCTCGAACGGCAGCCACGCGGTCGAGTAAGGTGCGCCGTTCAGCTTCAGCGACTTCACATAGAACGACGCGCTGTCGCCCGAGCCGGCACCCGGCGCGACGATGTGCAGCAGACGGTAGCTGCCGTCCTTCTGCCCGACGCGCACCGTGATCTTCTCGAACTGCGGGCTCGACAGCGCAACGCCGCTCACGCCGGGCACGACCGGATAAAGACCGAGCGCGGCCCACACGTACCAGCCCGAGATCGCGCCGAGATCGTCGTTGCCCGGCAGCCCGGCCGCGCCGGTGCCGAACTCGTTTGCGAGCGACGCATGCAGCACGCGCTGCGTATGCGACGGCGCGCCGGCCCATGCGTAGGCCCACGGCACGGCCATCGTCACTTCGTTGCCGACGTAGAAATACGGCTGTACGGTGCCGATGTTCAGGTGCGTGAAGAACGTGTCGAGCCGCTTGACGACCGGCGCGGCACCGCCCGCCTGCGCGACCACGCCGGCGAGATCGTGCGGCACGTACCACGTGTACTGCTCGGAATTGCCTTCCATGAAACCCGTGCCGTCGGTGACCCATGCGCCGGCCGACGTCTTCGGCTGGATCGCGCCCTGGTCGAACAGGTTTTGCCAGTTGCCGCTCGACTTCAGCAGCGTGCCGGCTGTCGCCGTGTCACCGAGCGCCGTCGCGAAACGCGACACCGCGAAGTCGCGCACCGCATATTCGAGCGTGTTCGAGGCGGTCTGGTTGTCGCCCGAGCCCGACGACGGCACGTAGCCGAGCCGGTCGTAGTCCGCGCGGCTGCCCATCACCGGCGTGCCGGCGCACGCGGCGCCCGGCGCCGTGCTGCTCTTCATGATCGACAGCGCGGCCTGCGTGTCGAAGTTCGTCGCGCCGAACGCATGCGCGTTCGCGACGATGATCGAGCCCGCATCACCGGGCATCACGGCCGTCTCGGTATTGAAGTACGCCCAGCGCGGGAACGCACCGCACGCTTTCGCGTCGAGCACGAGCGACTGCACGATGTCGCTGGTCCGCACCGGGTCGAGCAGCGCCTGCAACTGGATGAACGAGCGGTCGATGTCCCAGCCGGAGAAGTTCGCGTACATCGTGCGGCCTTTCTCGACCTGACGCGTCGGCGCGGCCGGTGCGCCGTTCGACGCATAGAAATCCGGATACTGGCCGTTCACGTCGTTGAACACGTTCGGGTGCAGCGACGCGTGATACAGCGCGGTGTAGAACTTCGTCTTGTCGGCGTCGCTGCCGCCCGTGACCTGGATCGCGTTCAGACGCGCGTTCCACGCGGCGCTCGCCGCGCTGCGCACCTTGTCGAAACGCCAGTTGCGGCTGCCTTGCGCATCCGATTCCGGATTCTCCGCGCGCAGGTTCGCCTTCGCATTCGCTTCACTGACGAACGAGATGCCGAGCTTCATCATCACGTCGGGATGCTTGCGGTCGACATTGAACGTCACGGTCACCGGGCTGTTGTTCGACAGCGCCGGCTTCGCCGCGAACGGCTGGCTGAATTCCGCGTAGTAGTACACGGGCACCGCATGCCCTGCCCAGCAGAACCCGCCGCCCGCGATCGTGCCGGACAACGCGCGGTCGCCGACCTGGCTGATCGTGTCGCGCGTCGAGCCTTGCGCGCGGTTGTTCAGCACGGTCGGATCGATCGCGATCGTCGCCTGCTGGCCCTGCGCGAGTGCCGGATACGTGAAGCGTGCGAAGCCGGTGCGCACCGTCGTCGTCAGTTCGGCCTTGATGCCGTTGCCGAGCGTGACGCCGTAATAACCGGCCTGTGCGGTTTCGTTCGCGTGGCTGAAGCTGGCCGGCGAGCCGGCGTCGCCAGGCGCGAGCTGCGGCATCACGTTCAGGTAGCCGCCGTTCGCCCAGCAGCCGGTGCCGCTCAGGTGCAGGATGCTGAACGCATTGATCGACGTGTCGCCGTACCAGTAGCCGCCGGAGAAGCCGGAGCCGTCGCCCTTGCTGCTGTCGTATTGGGCGGTCGGTGTCATCGGGCTCCACTGCATCATCCCGAACGGCACCGTCGGCCCCGGGAACGTGCCGCCACCGAGGCCCGAGCCGACCGGATCGGCCGGCTGGTCGGTCGCGTAGTCGGTGCCGATCAGCGGATTGACGTATTGCGCGACGCGGCTGTCGGCGTTTTTCCTTGCCGCTTCGTTGCCGTTGCTGTTGTCGTTTTCATTGCTGTTATCGTTGCCGCCGTTGCCGTCCTGGTTGCCTTGCGAATGCGCCGCGGCCGACAGATTCGACGCCGCTACCGACGGCGAATCGCCGTCACCGCCACAGGCAGCCAAGACAACGCTCAGCGCCAGCAGCGCCGTTCCCAACCCCCAGTTCCTCGACATCGCCTGTCTCCGTTTCGCTCTTGAATCAAGCCATTTGTTCGAACTACTGATCTTTAAATCAGGAATCTTTTCGTGACTTGTCGCGTACGCGGTCAATCGGTCGAAACTGCCGGACGCGTGTATTTATTTCCGTACTCGAGTGCCTGGAAAGAGACGCGCCGGCATATGGCAATACCGGCGCCCAGGAACGGACAATGCGCACAAGCGTGCCCAAATAAACGCGTTTTCTCTACCCCGTGTTTTTACGAATTTTTATTTTGTTTATCTAAACAAGAGGTTAATGATTCCGTTTTTATGTGGAATGGGTCATTGAATGAACGATTGGCCATCAAGGCTGTTTCGGCAGATCGACATAGTCTTCGAGTTCGCCGGCGATATAAAGCCGCTTGCCGATTCGCGGGTATTCGCAGACATCGTGTTCGAGCCGCTGCCCGCCGACGAGCAGCTCCAGCGGCGTATCGCCGGTGTTCTGCACCGTATGCGCTTCGCCGCCGCGCGGAAAGCCCAGAAAATCGCCGGGCCCGATTGCATCGGTGCGCTCGCCGATCGTGACCGCGCCCGTACCGGACAGCACGTACACGAACTCTTCTTCGTACAGGTGACGGTGATACTCGGCCGATTCGTGACCGGGCATCAGCGTGAGCAGGTGAACACCGAATTGTGTCAGGCCGGTCAGGTCGCTGAGTTGTCGCTTGAGACGAACGGCATTCGGGTTCAGCGAATGCACCGCGCGCGCCGGTTCCATCTTCGCGATATCGGCGGCCTTCAGCAGTTCCCGGGGAAAGGGGGTCGACATGGGGATCTCGCAAGCGTGAATGCTTCGGTTGAACGCTGCGCCGGCGTGGCGCGCGCAGCGGCCATTGTCCGACATTTTCACGCTTGCAGAGGTGTCGCGAGCCCCACCATCGCACGTAGCTAGCGCGCGCAATCGGCCAGCAGGTTCGCCAGCACCGACGCGCCTTGCGCGAGGTGCACCGGGTCGGCATCTTCCGCTTCGTTGTGGCTCAAGCCGGCCTTGCACGGCACGAACACCATCGCGGATGGCGCGACGTACGACAGGTTCACCGCGTCGTGCCCTGCGCCGCTGCACATCTCCATGTACGGATAGCCGGCGGCAGCCGTGGCCTGCCGCACGCGCTCGATGCATTCCGCATCGAACACCACCGGCTCGTATTCGGCGATCGTCTGCACCTGCACGCTGGTGCCGCGCAGCGCGGTGCGCTCCAGGCAGATCGCTTCGATGTCGGCGACCAGTTGCTGCAACGCCGCCTGCGACGGGTGGCGTACGTCAACGCTGAACCGGACCTTGCCCGGAATCGTGCTCGGCGAATTCGGCTGGCACGCGACATGGCCGACCGTCACGCGCGCATCGGCGTCGAACGTATGGCCGTGCTCGACGATCGCGGCAATCATCGCGGCCGCCACGCCCATCGCGTCACGGCGCACGCTCATCGGCGTCGTGCCCGCATGCGACTCGAAGCCGGTCACCGTGACGTCGAGTTCGTAGATGCCCTGCACGCCCGTCACGACGCCGATCGGCAACCCGGCCTGCTCCAGCACCGGCCCTTGCTCGATATGCGCTTCGAAATACGCTTTCGGCATCTGCCTCTCGCGCGCGGGACCGGCGAAGCCCGTGCGTTCGAGTTCGTCGCGGAGCAGCACGCCCGTCTGCATGCATGGGCGATCCAGTGCGTAGTCGAGATCCAGCGCGCCGGCATAGACGGCCGAGCCCATCATGCCCGGCGTGAAGCGCGACCCCTCTTCATTGGTCCACGCGACGACGTCGATCGGATGCCGCGTCGCGATGCCGTGCTCGTTCAGCGCACGAATCGCCTCGAGGCCCGCCAGCACGCCATAAACGCCATCGAAGCGGCCGCCGAGCGGCTGCGTGTCGAGATGGCTGCCGCACGTCACGGGCGGCAGGCCGGGTTCCGTGCCCGGCCGGCGAGCGAATACGTTGCCGATCGGATCGATGCGGATCTCGCAGCCGGCTGCTTCGCACCACGCGATGAAGCGGCGCCTGCCGAGCGCGTCGTCGTCGCTCAGCGCGAGCCGGCAGCTGCCGCCGTGCGCGGTCGCGCCGATCGCCGCCATCTCCATCAGCGAATTCCACAGCCGTTGCTGGTTAACGAGAATCATCGTGACCGCTCCTGAAAAGCACCGAGCATATACACTCGACCCAATAAGAAAAATCCAAGATTTCGTTGTGGACGATAACTTTTACTTGTCACCCGGCGTTCCGCCCGGCCCCCCCCGCTTCCTTCGCACCCGGATCGGTCATTCATGAAGCTCAAGCAGCTCGATGCGTTTCTCGCGGTCGCCGAGCATCGCACCATTCGCGGCGCGGCGCGCGCGCTCGGCGTCACGCAACCGGCGATCAGCAGCATCGTGCGCGAGCTCGAACAGGAACTCGGCGTGCCGCTCGTCGTGCGCAGCGTGAAGGGGATTGCGCTGACCGATTACGGCAGCGCGTTTGCGGTTCGCGCGCGGCTGATCGTCGAGGAGATCCAGCGCACGCGCGACGAAATCGAGCAATTGCGGCTGGGCACGACCGGCTCGGTATCGATCGCGGTCAGTCCGACCGTCGCGCTGACGCTCCTGCCGCGTGCGTTCTCCGCATTCTCGCGCGACCTGCCCGGCGCGACACTGAACGTCGACGATGCGCTGAACGCGACGGATCTCGCGCGGCTACGCGACGGCTCGCTCGACTTCATCGTCACGCATCAGTTGTCGAACGCGATGCCCGACCCCGACGAATTCGCGAGCATTCCGTTGTTCCGGACGGCGTTCGCGGTCGTCGCGAGAAGCCGGCATCGGCTTGCGCGCGCCCGCTCGCTGCGCGAGCTCGTCGATGCGCAATGGTGCGTGCCGCGCTATGGCGAAGGGGGAGACGATCTGGTGCGTTCGATCTTCATGCCGTTCGGCGTCGACGTGCCGAAGCGGGTGGTCCACTGCCCGTCGTTTGCCGCGACGCTCGGGCTCGTGTCGCAGACGGATGCGCTCGGCGTGTTCGCGCGGCCGCTCGCCGACGTCGAACGCAAGTCACGCGGGATCGTCGCGCTGGATCTTGCCGAGCCGATGCCTGCGTTGACGGTCGCGATCGTGATGCGGCGGCATGCGTTGCTGACGCCGGCCGCGCTGCATTTCATCGAGTGCCTGAAGGTTGCGGCCGCGGCGATCGCGGGCGACGCCGACAGCCGGTGACGGACGTCGGCGACGCGACGGCGCGAACGACATGCGCCGTTTGCACACACACCCCTCCCCGCTGCGGCCTGCTTCGCGCAAACACGGCTAGCGCGCGAATTTCTCCTGCGTCGCGCTGCCGTAGACCGCGTAAAGCAAGCCCGCCAGCATCGCGAGAATCAGGCCGACGCTGATCGCGACGCGATAGACGCTGGTGATCTCGACGTAATGCTGCAGATCCGGCACGCCGATCTGAAGATAGATCCACCCGACCAGCGGTACGAGCGCATACAGACTCGGCAGCGCCATCACGCACAGAACGGCGAACAGGCTCCACTCCTTGACGAGCGCATGGCGCTCACGCATCACGCCCCAGAGCAGCAGCACCGCGAAGAACAGTTCGAATGCACCGTTCATCTGGAACGGCGTGCCGCCGGACGACGTGATCGCCGTCGGGCCGCCCAGCAACTGCCCCCAGTACAGCAACACGATGCCGTTTGCGGCAGTCAGCGCGCCAGTCGCGGCCGCGAGCCGCATCGTCCGCGCCGGCTGCGGCTTCCCGATGAACGCGGCACGCAGCAGGAACGGCGCGAGTGCGCACACGCCGATCGCACTGACCGCATAGAGCCAGCGCGAGCCGGGCGCCGCCCGCAGCACGTTGCCCTGGAACGCGGCGAGTCCGGCCGGAATCCAGTCCTTGCCGGCCTGGAACCGGTCGAGGCCGGGCGTCACCAGGTAGTGATCGACGACAGCGGCCAGCGCGGCGATGCTCAGCACCGACAGCACCGCGACACCCACCTTGGCAACGGCCTCCGTCACCGCGACCGGGAACACCGGGCCGGCCCGGCCCGTGGCCGGTCGAGACTTCTGGAACCAGCGATTCATGCACAGCAGCAGGTAGCCGAACAGCATGCATTGCGCGATCAGCACGGCGACCGCCGAGAAATTGGACGTATTCTGGTTGACGTCCGGATAGACCATCGCGGCCCAGATCCAGTCGATGCGCGTAAACGGCGCGGTGAGCAGGAAGCCGTAGTTGATCGCCATATAGGCCTGATGCTGGGCAATCTCGCGGCGGATCAGGTGATGAATCGACATCCACAGCGATGCCGTGACGCCCAGCGCGAGAAACCAGAGGCCGGTTGCGAACGTCAGCGTGTCGTACATCATCGCGACCGGCGTGCGCACCATGTAGGTCATCGCGCCGATCATCGCGATCTGCGACGAGACCATGTAGACCACGCCCGCCGCGCGATGCCAGCGCGGATAGTTGCGGCGCAGCGCCGGCCAGAACTGCAGCGCGCCCAGCAGCATGCACGTGCCGCCCATGATGTTGTGCAGCGACAGGATGACGATGTTGGCCTTCGGCATCCGCGCGTAATACAGCACGGTGTCGTAGAAGCCGTTCTCGCCGAACATGAGCCGCGCCGACGTCAGCCTGGCCGCGATCCAGATGAACGGATCGTCCGTGCCGAATACCTGCCCCCAACCGGGCTCGGCCCCGGCGATCGACATCGCGCGAAGCTGTTCGCGCGCATGCAGGAGCGCATCGCCCGATACCGCGCCGAAATTCGCCTGCCCGGTCGCGATGGCCGTCAGCGCATAGAGGACGGTGACGATGGCAAACGCCACGAACACCACGACGGCCCACGTCCGCAAGCGGCCGCCCGGCACGTCGCCGGCACGCGCCGCGATGGCGGAAGCCTGCGCCGCCGGGTGCCCGATGTCATTCGATCCTGCCATCACGTCTCTCCCTGATCCTGCGTCGTTATCGATGGATTCAAAGCCACGCCATGCCCTGCCGCACCGCGTCGTGCGCATGCTCGGTCAGCGGGTCGCCGTGCGCGAGCGCCACGCGTTCGAACGGCCACTCCAGCAGCCTGTCGATGCATGCGCGGGCCACGCGCCGGTCCCGATAGACCACGCGCAGCAGCGGATGCCAGCCGACCTGCCCGAGCACGCCGCCCAGGCGCAGGTAATGCCGCGTCAGCCAGTGCGGCGACGCGTGAAAGTTCTCGACGAGATCGCAGGCGATCAGCGTGCGGCTGCCCGGGTGATAAAACACCGTCTCGCGCAGCAGGCAGCCTTCGATCGTCAGCAGTTCGAAGTCGTCTTGCCAGTCCGGATGCGGCGTCTCCGTCAGCACCGCATCGAAGCGCAGATCCTTGCGCTTGCGCTGCAGCGCGGCCGGGCCGTGCAGCAACGCGCGCGGATACGCGGCGACCGCGCCGGCCGCATAGAGGTGGTGAAACAGGTTCGGGCAGACGATGTGGCCGACCTCGCCGAGTGCATCGATTTCCGCGCGCAAGCCGCCATCCAGCGGCACCGGCGAATGCAGCAGCAACCGGCCCGACGACAGCCGGACGACGGTCATGCGGGCACCGACATGCAGCCCCATGAAAGAATGAGGGACCGATGCAGTCCAGATATCCTTCGTCAACGAATCAAGGGCGGGCATCGCCAGATCCGACAATGTTTGAGTTGCAAACATTGTCGAACGTGACATTGAATACTGTCAAATGAGTAGAAACCCCGGGAATCAGAAAGCGGGCTACCACCACGGCAACCTGCGACAGGCCGTGCTGGATCTGGCCTTTGCCGCGCTCGAGCACGCGAACGGGCGGGAATTGAGCGTGCGCCATCTGGCGACGCAGCTGGGCGTGTCGGATTCGGCCGTCTATCGCCACTTCGTCAACAAGGAGGCGCTGCTGGTCGCGCTGGTGGTCGAAGGCTTCCGGCGCCTGACACAGGCGCAGGTCGACGCGTTTGCCGAGGAGATTTCACGCGGCGCGTCGGCACGCGACGCGTTTCGGGCCGGCGGGCTGGCTCACGTGAAGTTCGCGCACGCGCATGCCGAGTTGTTCCGGCTCATGTACGGCGGCTTTGCGGTTCAGCACCGCGATGATGCCGAGCTCGTCCAGGCCCGGCGCGAGAACAGCGAGGTGACGACGCAGGCGATCCGGAGGATGGTGGGATCCACCATCGACGAGCAGCAGATCCGCGCGTTCAGCGTCGGCGTGCGCAGCTTCGTGCATGGCTTCGCCGTGCTGTGGATCGACGGGCATCTGGAAGGCGGCGAGGCGGAGATCGACGCACTGGCGGAAGCCGCGTTCGAGTTCTCGATGCACGCGTTTCCCGACTCGGTGCGATGACGACGCGGCGTATGCGGCCTATGCGGCGCATACGCGGAACGCGGCGCGCGTGAGCGAGTGACCCTCCGCGCGCGCCGACGCGCTGCCACCGCTCAGCGCACGTGTACGCCACGCAGTTCCGTCAGCAATGCCACGAGACGATCGATGTGCGCATCTTCGGTGCGCCACGACGACACGCTGATCCGGAACGCCGGCCGCCCCTGCCACACCGTCGCACCGAACCACACGTCGCCTGACGCCTGCGCGGCCGCGAGGATCGCCGCCGTTTCATCATCGGTGCCGGCGCGCACGAGCACCTGATTCAGCACGACACGGTTCAACACGTCGTAGCCGGCGGCACGCAGCCCGTCCGCGACCCGCGCCGCCTGCGCGCAATGCTGCTCGACCATCGTGGCCACGCCGGCGCGGCCGAGCGAGCGCAATGCGGCCCACACGGGAATGCCACGCGCGCGCCGCGAGAATTCGAGGTTCAGGTTCTTCTGCGCGTCCTGCGCGCCGCTCAGGTAGACGGCATCGCTGTTCATCGCGGTCGCGAGCGCGGCCGCGTCGCGGCAGATCACCATCGCGCCGTCGTACGGCGTGTTGAGCCACTTGTGGCCGTCGGTGGTCCAGCTGTCCGCGCCGTCGATGCCGTCGGTCAGCGCGCGCTTCGACGATGCGCGGGCCCACAGGCCGAACGCGCCGTCGACGTGCACCCACGCGCCGGCCGCCTTCGCGGGCGGAATCAGCGCCGCGAACGGATCGAACTCACCGGTGTTCACTTCGCCGGCCTGCACGCAGAGGATCGTCATGTCGTCGAGCGGCGGCAGCTGTGCCGGGTCGATGCGGCCGTGCGTGTCGACCGGCGCGACGACGAGGCGCTTCATCCCGAAACCGAGCACGCGCAGCGCCTTCTTCACCGTGATGTGCGCAAGCTCGGAGATCACGACCTTCACTTCGGGCGCGCCGGTCAGGCCGTCCTCGTCGACGTCCCAGCCCTTGCGCGCGAGCAGCGCGCGCCGCGCGGCCACCAGCGCGACGAGCGTGCAGGCCGTCGCACTCGTGCCGAAACCGACCGCGCTGCCTTCGGGCAACCCGAGCACGTCGACGACCCAGCGCGCGGCCTGACGCTCGATCGTCGCGGCCACCGGCGAATTCGCATACGACGACGCACACTGGTCCCACGCGAGCATCAGCCGCTCGGCCGCCGCCGCGGCCGGCAGCGCGGCGCCGATCACGAAGCCGAAGTAGTTCGGGCCGTTCGACGCGACGGTCGCGGGCGTGCCGCGCTCGTCGAGCAGGCGCAGCACGTCGTCGGACGGGCGGCCCGTATCGGGCAGCGGCTCGTCGAACGCCGCAAGGCCGGCCAATGCGGCCGCGTCGGGAAACGCACGCCGCTCGTTCGATGCGGCCAGATACGCGTGCGCGCGCCGGTCGGCGTCGGCCAGCAGTGCAAGTTCGTCCATCTCGGTTGCCTCGGTGGGAGTCAGAGTTGCAAAAGATCGCGGCCGAGCTGCTGCAGCGCGCCGTCGATCCGCTTGTAGTACGTGAACTTGCCGGCGCGGGTCGCCTGCACGAGCCCGGCATCCGCGAGGATGCGCATGTGGCGCGTGGTCGTGGCCGGCGCGATGCCGAGCTTCTCGGTGATGTACGTGCAGCACACGCCGAGTTCGTCGAAATCGCCGTGCGGCTGCGGCGGGAAATGCTTGCGCGGCTGCTTGAGCCAGCGCATCACGGCCAGGCGGCTTTCATTGGCCAGTGCGCTGATGCGGGTGACGTCGTCCATGGGTTCGGGTTTCGTTTAACGTTTCGAATATTAGCTAAATGACGAAATGTGTGCAATCGATCGAGCGCCTGTTTCAGCCTGCGACGTCGTACTCGCAATCGTCACGCCGGCCTTCGCTGCGATCGCGTCTGGACAGACGCTGCAACGCTCGAGGGACCGCGTGAACCCTGTCCGCTACGCCCCGCCCAGCGCCTGCGCCAGCTTGTCGATCAGTGCGCGCACGCGCCGCGGCTGCACGGCGCTGCCCGGATAGACGATCTGCAAATCGACGTCGCCCGGCGAGAACGCGCGCAGGACTTCGACGAGCGCGCCGGACGCCAGATCCTGCTCGACGTCGACCAGCGACTTCAGCGCGACGCCATGCCCCGCGACGCACCACGCGCGCACGAGCGCGCCGTCGTTGGCCACCCGCCGGCCGCGCACCGTCACGCGCCGGAGTTCGCCATCGATACTGAATGGCCATTCGGCATACAGGTCCGGCCCGAAGCGCATCACGATGCAGTCGTGTGCGGCGAGATCATCCGGATGCCGCGGCGTGCCGTGCGCCGCGAGATACGCGGGTGACGCGCACACCACGCGCCGCGCACGGCCGAGCGAACGGCTGCGCAGCGAACTGTCGGCGAGCACCCCGCGGCGGATCGCGAAATCGAGCCCCTGCCCGACGACATCGACGTAACCGTCGCCGAGGTGCAGGTCGACCGTGACGCCCGGATGCTCGGCGAGGAACGCGTCGACGACGGGCACCACGCGCTCGCGGCCGAGATCGGCCGGCGCGCTCAGGCGCACGGGGCCCGACAGCGTCTGCACACCCAGCCGCACGCGGCTTTCGAGTTCGTCTGCTTCGGCCAGCAGGCGCCGCGCGCCGTCGACGAGCGTGCGGCCTTCGTCGGTCAGGCTGATCGCGCGCGTCGTGCGCGTGAGCAGCGCCGCGCCGTAGTGGCGCTCGAGCGCGGTCAGCCGTTCGGACACGGTGGCCGGCGACAGCCCGAATTCACGGCCCGCCGCGGCCAGCCCGCCCTTCTCCACGATGCGCAGGAACAGCGCGAGATTGTCGAGCAGCATTATTCGCCCCTTCCGAACGATATTTTCGAAGTCTGCCCAATTATCCGAAATATCCGCAAGCGATACAGTGTGGCAACACCCGGCCACGCGGCCGCCCCTCGACACTTCGAGCACCCAAAGGAAACCCGCCATGGAATACCGCACCCTCGGCCGCTCCGGCCTCAAGGTTCCCGCGCTGAGCTTCGGCGCCGGCACGTTCGGCGGCACCGGCCCGCTGTTCAGCGCATGGGGCAATACGGGCGTCGACGAAGCGCGCCGCCTGATCGACATCTGCCTCGAAGCCGGCGTGAACCTGTTCGACACGGCCGACGTGTATTCGGACGGCGAATCCGAGCGCGTGCTCGGCGCCGCGATCAAAGGGCGTCGCGACCAGGTGCTGATCTCGACGAAGACGGGCCTGCCGACCGGCAGCGGCCCGAACGACGCGGGCACGTCGCGCGCGCGGCTGGTCCGCGCCGTCGACCACGCGCTGCGCCGCCTCGACACCGACTACATCGACCTGCTGCAACTCCACGCGTTCGACGCAAGCACGCCGGTCGAGGAAGTGATGTCGACGCTCGACGATCTCGTGCGCGCGGGCAAGCTGCGCTACATCGGCGTGTCGAACTTCGCCGGGTGGCAGATCATGAAGTCGCTGGCGGTGGCCGATCAGCACGGCTGGTCGCGTTACGTGGCGAACCAGGTCTACTACTCGCTCGTCGGCCGCGACTATGAGTGGGACCTGATGCCGCTCGGCGCCGACCAGGGGCTCGGCGCGCTCGTCTGGAGCCCGCTCGGCTGGGGCCGGCTCACCGGCAAGATCCGGCGCAACGCGCCGCTGCCTGAAGGCAGCCGCCTGCATGAAACGGCCAGCTTCGGGCCGCCGGTCGACGACGCACGCCTGTACGACGTGGTCGATGCGCTCGACGCGATCGCCGAGGAAACCGGCAAGACCGTGCCGCAGATCGCGCTGAACTGGCTGCTGCAGCGCCCGACGGTATCGTCGGTGATCATCGGCGCGCGCAACGAGGAACAGCTGCGGCAGAACCTCGGCGCGGTCGGCTGGGCTCTGAGCGACGCGCAGGTCGCGAAGCTCGACGCGGCGAGCGCGGTGGAAGCGCCTTATCCGTACTTCCCGTATCGCCGCCAGCAGGCGTTCGCGCAACTCAATCCGCCGCTGCGCGGGTAAGGGCGACGACCGGCAGAGCCGGTGGCCGCAGTCGTGCGGCCCTCCGCCGGCACGCGCGTATCGCCGCGCCGAGCCGCACGACCTCACCGGCTGCCAGTCATGACAACGGGCTCATGACGCATGCAAGCGCCGAACGCCGACCACCCATTGCGAATACGCATCGAACCATTGCAGCCGCCGCCGAAACCGCGGCGGACGAAACATCCGGGACGGCCTCCTTTCCAGGGGAGGCTTGCAAATCCAAGCGCGGCGTCAGAACCGGGCCGCCTCTCTCCAGAACGGCGGTCAGTGCCCACATTGACATATCGGCAATTCTCGATATACTCGCTGCCCATGGAATTGCTCGACATCTTCAAAGCCCTCTCGAACCGGACACGCCTTGAAATCCTGCAGGGTTTGAAGGATCCCGTGAAGAACTTCCCTCCGCAGGATGAAGGGGACGTTCATACGGTGGGCGTCTGCGTCAGCAGTATTCAGGAAGGTGTCGGGTTGTCGCAGTCGACGGTGTCCGATTATCTTGCGACGCTGCAACGAGCAGGCCTGGTGGAAGTCACGCGCATCGGCCAGTGGACCTACTACAAGCGCAACGAAGCAGCCATCAGCGCGCTGGCCAAGACCATCGGGAAAGACCTGTAATTTTTTGCCCCATTACATCGATAATTCCCGATATCCCTTTTTATCGAAATAAGGATCTGCAATGAAAGCGCTGTTGCTCAAGTCATTTGGCGGCCCGGAATCATTCGAACTGCGCGACGTGCCCAAGCCGGTGCCGCACACGGGACAAGTGCTGGTCCGGGTACATGCGACGTCCATCAATCCGCTGGATTACCAGGTCCGGCGTGGCGACTATCCGGACCTGGTGCCACTTCCGGGCATTACCGGACATGACGTATCGGGCGTGGTCGAAGCCGTCGGGTCGGGTGTGACGGCCTTCTCGCCGGGAGACGAAGTCTGGTACACCCCGCAAATCTTCGACGGGCCCGGCAGTTATGCCGAGTACCACGTGGCTGCCGAAAGCATCGTCGGGAAGAAGCCTTCGGCGCTGAGCCACCTCGAGGCGGCAAGCCTGACCCTGGTTGGCGGGACGGCGTGGGAAGCCCTGGTCGTGCGTGCGGCACTGCGCGTGGGGGAAAGCATTCTGGTACACGGCGGCGCGGGAGGCGTCGGCCATGTGGCGATCCAGCTCGCCAAGGCCATCGGCGCCAGGGTGTTCACGACCGTGCGCGAAGCAAACGTCGAGTTCGCCCGAAGTCTGGGTGCCGATGTGGTCATCGACTACGAAAAGGACGATTACGTCGATGCCGTCATGCGGGACACGGATGGCCGCGGCGTCGATGTCGTGTTCGACACCATCGGCGGCAACACCTTGTCGCGCAGCCCCGACGCGCTCGCGCAACTTGGCCGCATCGTCACGATCGTGGATATCGCCCAGCCGCAAAACCTCATTCAGGCCTGGGGCAAGAACGCGAGTTATCACTTCGTGTTCACGCGACAAAACCGCGGCAAGCTGGACGAGTTGAGTGCGTTGATTGCGCGCGGTCAGCTTCGCCCACACGTTGGCGCCGTCTATTCCCTTGCCGACATTCCGCTCGCCCATGCGCGGCTGGAAAGTCCCAACAACGGGGTTCGAGGAAAAATCGCGATTGCGGTCAAGCCGTCGGCTTATCCCGACCGTGTTGCCGGTGCTCAAGAGGCGTGATCTGTTTCTCGTATGTTGACCGTAGCGAGTGGCGCGTGATTCGCGGTGCGCCACGAGCATCAGGGTTGCGCGGGGGCTGAACCTGTCAGCCCCAAGCGTAGCCGGCGCGATCACCGCGGGTTCTGACGGACCGTCGACATCGCGAGAATTGTGCGGATCGTGGCACCAAGAAATGCCGTCGTCATGGGCCTACCCATGGGGCCGCGAACTTCCTATCGTAGAGACCTGCGACGCGCCGGCCGGATCGGCGGCGCGCCCTCTTCTCCTCGACAGGTCCGCCAACATGAACGCCAACGACACCGGACTGACCGTACGCGCGGTCACGGAAGACGACTACGACCAGTGGCTGCCGCTATGGGACGGCTATAACCGCTTCTACGGCCGTTTCGACGACACGGCGCTGCCGCTGCGCATCACGCAGCTCACGTGGTCGCGCTTCTTCGACGTCTACGAACCGGTGCATGCGCTCGTCGCCGAACGCGCCGGCCGGCTCGTCGGGCTCGTGCATTTCCTGTATCACCGCAGCACGACGCTCGCCGGGCCGACCTGCTATCTGCAGGACCTGTTCACGCTCGACAGCGAACGCGGCAAGGGCGTGGGCCGCGCGCTGATCGAAACCGTGTACGACACCGCGCGTGCGCATCGCGCCGAACGCGTGTACTGGCAGACACACGAAACAAATCACACGGCGATGCGGCTCTACGACACCGTCGCGGAAAAGCCGGGGGCCGTGCTCTACCGGAAGGAGCTGTCGCGCTGAGCGGAATGGCGAAGCGTGGGCAAGCGCCATCTCGCGGATTGCCCCGCCCGATTGAACGCCCATGATCCCTTTCGGGAACAGCCGCTTCGGCAAACCTGGTAGCCCCGGGGATACAAGTTCATCCTTTCGGTCGATTTTTGTATCCTAGGGGCGACCAATTCAATCTACCGGCCGCGCCTTGACCCACAGAAACAGCGGCACGCGCGCCCACTGCTTCAACTGGTCCGTATCGGCCTGGTCGGGCGGCGGCTCGCGCAGCGACACGATCGCGAACCCGGCCGCTTCCAGTGCTTCCATGTACGCTTGCAGCGGCAGCGACCAGCCGGCGAAGTGCATCGACAGCCCGTCGCGCGTTTCCACACCGTCGAAGTGCTCGCGCCCGAAATAGCTGCCCTGCAGCACGAACGGCGCATCGGGTTGCGGCCCCGCGAAGCCGCCGCGATCGCGGAACGGATGCACGAGCGAGATGAACAGCGTCCCGCCCGGCTTCAGCACGCGGCGCGCTTCGTTCAACGCGCGCTGCATGTCGTCGAGATCCATCAGCACGTTGTACGCCATCACGAGATCGAAGCTGGCCGCGTCGAACGGCAGCGACGCCGCATCGGCGAGCTCGTAGCGATGTGCCGAATCCGCATGACGTGCGGCATCGAGCATCGCGGGCACCACGTCGGTCGCGGTCACGTCGTAGCCGAGCGCCTTCAGCTCGCGGCTCACGCGGCCTTCGCCGCAGCCGATCTCCAGCGCGCGGCCGGTGTCGCGGCCGATATACGCCGCGAGCCCCGCACGGTATTTCCAGAACGCATCGTGCCCCGGCTTGCCGGCCCAGCCGATCCATTGGTCGGCGACCTGCGTCCAGTGTTCGGTGATGGCTTTCGTATCGGTCATGTACGCTCCCGCCCGGTGTGCGTCGTTGGCTCAGGATGCGCATGGTAAGCCGAAGCGGCGGCACGCGTGAGCGGGGCGCGCCGTGCTGCCGGTTTCCGTTTCCGGCGGCGACGTTCTACAGTGACATAAACAATCCGAACAATCCGCGCCGCCGCGCGTCGTCCCGGCATCGACGATGCGCACCCGATTCCGAGGAAATCCCATGCCGAGCATCCTGGCCGCGCCCGCCAATCTTCCTCCCAGCCCCGTCGCATCGGAAACGCGCATGGTGCACGACGTCGCCACGCTGAAGCCGTCCGACTACCGTTCTGCGGACGGCGCGTCGTGGGTCATCTCCACCATCACGCCGGCCGCGGACAGCGGCACGAACGTGACCGGCACGACCTACTTCGACACCGCGAAAGGCCGGACCGTCCCGGTGCCCGACGCGCGGCGCCGCTATGCGAATCGCGGCACGTGGCAGGTCGTCGCGAGTTCGAGCCCTTCCGTGCCCGCCACCGGCCGCTACGACTGGCTGACGCTCGCCTGGCTGCCGATCAATCGTCGGCCGCTGCCGCAAACGCCCGAGCACCTGTATTCGCCGTTCATTCGCGGCGGCACGATCGTGTATCGATGGAATCCGGTCGCGGAAGGCGGCGAGCAGTTCGGCAACGTGCGGATGATCTTTCCGGAATGGACGCAGCAGGTGGCCGATGCGTTGCGGGCTGCTCCAGCAGCGTCGTCGGACGGGGCGAGCGCGTCGGCCGTATCGTCGGCGCTCGATCGCCTGAAAGCGGACACGAATCCGATGACCGCCGTGCTCGACTTCAGCGATGCATTGCGCGATGAACCGGTCGAGCGAATCGTTGCGCGGCTGCCTGACTTGCTGCGGGTGAGGGATCTGCACGAACTGTCGGCGATCGTGTTCCTGTGCCTCGCCGGATCACGCGCCGAAGACCGGCCGCGCTTCGCTGAAATGATCAACGGCGCGATCGCGTCGACCGACGACAGTGCGCGGCTGCTTGCGATTGCGTATGGCGCATTCGCGGCTGGCCGCGCGCGGCCCTATCCGTTCAACGATGCGGGGCAGACGGCACGTATCAATGACGTGTTCAGTGCGTTGAAGCGGCGGACGGCGGCACTCAACGTGCCGATCGGGGAAGGGTCGCCCTGGTACGAGTTCTTCACCGCGTATCGGCTCGGCGGCGCAGTGACCGGCAACGGACAGTGATCGTCCGCAGTAGTCAGCCCCGCGACAGCAAGACCCGATCGCCAGCCCCCCGATCCCTCGCAACGCGGCCAACCGGCTTTTCATCCGCGTACGACACCGCGACAAATAAATGCCGAATCGATTGTCGATCTATTCGACCTTTTGAATTGATTCGTCCGGTGTTAGATTTCTGCCCGGCCACAGAGCCATCTCAAATAACCCGAACTAAAAAGACCAAATCATGAAATCTGTATTCCGACATGCCGCACTGGCATTGGTGACGATCGGCTTCCTGTCGGGCTGCGCGAGCAGCGTGACACGCGACGCCAGCGATCAGGCGGGGGCCATCGCAACTGCATCGACGCCCAAATTCGGCTCGAAACCCGTGATCGTGCAAGTCACGCTCGACAATGCCGCGCAGGAAGCGCTGAAAGACAATCTGAAATTCAGCCCCGAGAACCTGAAAGGGAAAATCGAAAGCGCATTGGCCGCACGCAAGCTGCTGGCAACGGCTGGTTCGACCGATGCGATGCACCTGAACGTGGAAGTCACCGGCATTCGCGTGCGCTCGAGCTTCTCGGCAGTGATGTTCGGCTTCATGGCTGGCAACGATCATGTCGACGGCACCGTGACGCTCGCCGACGCCGACAATCACCCGGTCGACCGCTTCAAGGTGTCGGCGTCGTATGCGCTCGGCGGTATCGCCGGCATCGACAGCCTGCGCATGGACTGGCTGTACGAGAAATTCACCGAGAAGACGCTCGCGACGCTCGATCCGGCGGCCGACGCGCAACAAGCGGACGAAGCGCAAGCCAAGTCGAAAAAGCTGTAATCGCCGCTACCCGACGGGCCACGCATTCGCGCCCCGTCGGGTATCAGACGCCGCGCTCGCCCTTCGAGGACGAAGCGCGTATCGAGCGGGACGGCGTGGGTATCGCCGATGAACACTATTCCACTGACCATCAGACCGGGCTGATTTGCAGCCTGCCTGCATGAAAATCACGGAGTCCTGAGCCTGCCTCCTCCGTCGAATCAGCAACGCGCCGTTACGTTCTCGACGGGAACCCCCATACGCGGCGACCTGTCGAATCGCCACACGACCGTCGCCGGCTTCGCCGCCGTGGCGGACAATCCCCTCTCCAGCCCCGCTCGATCACGTCCCGCCCTTTCATGCTGAGCATTGGTCCCTTTTCGATCCGCGTCGTCGCGGTAGCCGTCGCCGCGCTGCTCGCGTGGCTCGTCGCCCGTTTCATCCAGCGCCGCCCGCCTGACGGACATCACAAGACCGCATCGAGCCTGATTCTCGATACCTTGCTGTTCGGCCTGCTCGCCGCGCGTATCGGTTACGTTGCGCAGTGGTGGCACGAGTACGCCGCCGCGCCACGCTCGATCATCTCGCTCGGCGACGGCGGCTTCGACTGGCGCATCGGCCTCGCGGCCGGGATCGTGTTCGCGGGCTGGCGCCTGCGCCGCCTGCCCGCGCTGCGTCGCCCGGTGATGGCCGGCATGCTTGCGGGTGTTGCCGCATGGGGCATCGCGCAGGGCACGCTCGCCACGTTGCAGCACAGCGCGCCGCCGCTTGCCGCGTTGCAGCTCGAAGCGCTCGATGCAACGCCAGTGCCGGTGCAACGCTTCGCGGGCAAACCCGTCGTCGTGAACCTGTGGGCCACGTGGTGCCCGCCGTGCCAGCGCGAAATGCCGATCCTCGCGCAAGCGCAGCAGGATCATCCGGGGATGACAGTGCTGATGGTCAACCAGGGCGAAGACGCGCAAGCGGTGCGCGCGTTCCTCGAACAGAAAGGGCTGCGATTCGATCATGTGCTGCTCGATCGCACGCTGCACGCGATGAAAACCTACGGTTCGCGCGGGCTGCCGACGACGCTCTTCTTCGACACGAAAGGCAACCTCGTCGAATCGCACATGGGCGAGATCACCGCCGCGCGGTTGAAGGATGCCGTGGCGGACCGCTTCGGCCAGTAACACGCGTCTGTCGAAAAACCGCGGCGGCGCTTCGTCACATCCGCGCCTCGACCACGGCCAGCCGGGCCGGGAGATGTTCCCGCAGCGCATCGACGGCGGCCCGGACTTTCAGCGGAAGATGAAGCGTGTACGGCCACACCGCCTGGATCGGAAAGATCACGCCCGGCCGATCGGGCAGCAGCTCCCGCAACGCGCCGCCGCGCAACGCGTCGCGCACCAGCCAGTACGGCAACCACGCGACGCCCAGATCCGCGACGGCCGCATCCATCAGTGCACTCAAATCGTCGGACAGCAAACGAACGGCGGGCTGCAATTCCACGCGCTGGCCATCGACGATGACGGGCCAGCGATGCACCTGGCCGAAACGCGTATAGGCCAGCGCCTTGTGCCGTTCGAGTTCTTCATAAGTCGCGGGTTCGCCGCAGCGGCTCAGGTACGCCGGTGATGCACAGAACGCCATCCGGTGCTCGCCCAGCGGACGCGCGACCAGGCCGCTGCTGTTCGGCAACGTGCCGACGCGCACCGCCAGATCGAAGCGCTCTTCGACCAGGTCGACGGAACGATCACTGAACGACAGGTCGAGATCGAGCTCGGGATGCGCCTTCGCCAGTTCGATCAGGATCGGCGCCACGCAAAGATGACCGAATAGCGTCGGCATCGACACGCGCAGGCGCCCCGTCATCTGCCATTTGCCGGTTTCCAGCAGCGCCTCGCCCGCCTGGATCTGCTCCATCGCGCGCAAACAATGGTCGTAGAACAACGCACCTTCGTCGGTCAGGCTCTGGCTGCGCGTCGTCCGCTGAAACAGCACGACGCCCAGCCGCTCCTCGAGGCGCGCGATGCTCTTGCCGACCGCGGACCGCGTGATGTGCAGCTTCTCCGCGGCCTGCGCGAAGCTGCTCGCTTCCGCCGCGGCGACGAAGACGTCGATGCCCTTCAGGTTGTTTCGCATGCGATTGGGGATAAATACGCTACACAGTGCGTCGATCTTATCGCTTTTGGCGATAAAAAGTGGATGCTACGATCGATTCCAGTCCTCACATTCACAACGGAGCACCCGCATGGCTCGGATCCTCGTCCTCAAATCCAGCATCAACGGCAGCCAGTCGCAAACCGGTGCGCTGATCGACACGTTCCTGGCCGAGCGTCAGGCCAACGGCCATGCCGACGACGTGATCGTGCGCAATCTCGTCGACGCCCACCTGCCGATGCTCGACAGCGAGCTGTTTCACGCGCTGCGCGGCGCGGCCAATCCAAGCGAGCGCGCGCAACGCGCGATCGTGCTGTCGGACGAACTGATTGACGAACTCAAAAGCAGCGACCTGCTGCTGATCGGCGCGCCGATGTACAACCTCAACGTGCCGACCCAGTTGAAGAACTGGTTCGACCTCGTCGCGCGCGCACGGGTGACGTTCCGGTACACGGAGACCTACCCGATGGGGCTCGTCGAAGGCATCAGCGCGATCGTGTTCAGTTCTCGCGGCGGTGTGCACGTCGGCCAGGAGACGGATGCGGTCACGCCGTACCTGCGTGCCGTGCTCGGCCTGATGGGTATCTCCGATGTGGAATTCGTCTATGCGGAAGGGCTCGACATGAAGCCGCACGGCTTCGAGGCTGGACTCGCGAACGCACGCCGGCAGATGGACGCGCTGCACGCATGAGTCGTGGCCGGCGTGGCGGAAAGCACGGCGGCGTTCCCGCGCAAGGTCGGGCGCTACCTGCACGGCGCGAATGACATCCTCGCGCAACGTGTGGCTGTCGGATCGAAGCATTCGACCGACACGCTTTCTGACATATCCCCAATGAAGTGATGATGCGTTCCGCCAGCGCAATCGCCGTGGAATCGTTGCGCAGCAAGCATGCAAGACATCGGTGGGGCCGTCGGTGCCGAAGAAGACACGCCCGACCGGCACCTGACAACGATCGATCTCGGCTAGAGTGGTTGCACGTTTTCGCGGGGAATATCAGGTTATTTCGTCATGCAAATCAAGTGACGGTACGCCGACCGAAATCCGCTGCGTAAACGAGCGCGGCCCGCTGGTGTTAGAGCACCTGCGGGCCGCTGACCACAACCCACTCATCATGGGAGTCAGTCATGGCTGACGCGAATCATAACGCACCGCTTCATTTCCACGATTGTTTCGTGTCCCCTCGAACGTCTTTTCAGACTCGCCGCATCGTTCCACACCTCAGGCTCACCGACATGGCGCCGCCGGTCCTCCATCTGTGGATGAAGCTGTCCGGCCGCTGGATCGAGGCAGCGGGTTTCGAACCCGAGCAGCGCTTGCAGATCGAGGTGACGCACAAGCGGCTGGTGATCACGCCGATCGAAGACGGGCACTGCGACGAATCCGGGAAGGACGTCGATCGCGCAACAGGACAGCCGCGGCGGAAGTTTTCGGTGATCACGGGAGATGCGCAATGAATCGATACGACTCGCGCCAACGCGGCGACACCTTGCCGGCTGACTTCGGCCTCGATGATGCGGGAGCCCTGTCGGCCAAGTCTGCGCTCGTACTGAAACTCAACGCGCTGATTGTCTCGCGCGGCCTGAGCGAAGACGAGGCTGCGGCGCTCACGGAGATGGCGCGGCCGGTCGTCACGCCCGAGCAACGCGAACGGCTCCGGAACGTTTCACTGGAACTGCTGATGCAGACGCTGGCGTCATTGGGCCAGCATGTGGAAATCGTGGTGCGGCCTGCGGGGCCGCCGCGTTCGGCAGGCATCACGGTGTCGGTCTGACTGCCGGCGGAATGAACGAAACCTAGCGTGTGTGGCGGCCTGGCCCGGCCGCCGCCGAATGCCCCCGTCACACGCGAGCGGAAGCAACGTGCCGGCGCTCCACGATCATCCTCGATACACCGACAACGTACTGATCACCGCGGGTTTCAACGACGCCCTGGAACTGACACTCAAGGCCGCGACAGCACCATCACGCGCCCCGACACGCGCTGCAGCTTCAGCCACCCCGTATCTGCGGTGAACTGAAGCTGATACAACGGAAAATCGAAGTCCGCGCGCTGCGCGGCGCTGATCACCGAATCGGCGATCCAGCGGATCAGTTCCTTGCCTTCGTCGGTCGTCTGGTTGCCGTTCTGGACGCCATAGAAATAGCGGTTCCCGGCGTTGACCTCGTTCTGAACCTGCATCCAGTGCCCCCGCAGGCCCCCGGGCGTCTTGAACAGGTCGGCCACCCGCTGCGTGGTCAGGCCGCGCGCCCACAGTGCGCCGTTCGCGGCGGGCCGCGCCAGGTTGTGGCGGTCGGCTTCCTGAGCCTGCCCCTTGATGTCGCCTTTAAGAGAGTCGGGTTTCGTCATGACGCTTTCCTCGCGATGAGCCCGGCAATGGGCCGGTTGAATGGAGAAGGACCACGGAGCGCGTAGCAGCCCGAACTACGGGCGGTTCACCCTCCCGACGTTCGTGGCCCCTACAAATGACATGCCGGCGACACGCGCCGGCATGACTTGCGAATGAGTCCGCACGATATCGACATCAAGCGGACGGCCCGCTCGGGCCGCATGAACGATACGCTCATTGTGGAAAATCGTCGCCTGTCAGCAATGTCAGGCCTCGATATCAGTGTCCGTCCCCAACATCACGACGTCCAATACACGACCGCGCCGACCACCACCGGCGCGGCCCCACGCTCCCCGCTTACGCGACGGCCTTCACCGCCGGCTGCGCGCCAAAAAACGTCGCCTGCGCCGCTTCATCCGCACGCGCATACGCGCGGTTGATACCGCTGATCACAGCGCGGATCGACGCGGTCGTCAGGTTCGCATCGATGCCGACGCCGAACGCGCTGCCGCGCACGCCCGTGCCGGCCAGTTCCGCGATCGCGATCGCCTTCGCATCGGCGCCTTGCGACAACGCGCGCTCCTCGTAGTGCTGGATTCGCAGCGGCGTACGCAACGCGTGCATCAGCGCGTCGAGCGGACCATTGCCTTCACCGCGCAACACGCGGCGCTCGCCGTGCACGTCGGCGGTCAGCACGATCGTCTCGCGGCCGTCGCGCTCGGTCAGCTCATGGCCGACATAACGCAGCGGTGCATCGCCTTCCACGTATTCCTGCTGGAACAGCGACCAGATCTGCGCGCTCGTCACTTCGAGCCCGCTGTCGTCGGTCAGGCGCTGCACGGCCGCGCTGAAGTCGACCTGCAGGCGGCGCGGCAGCGCGACGCCATAGCTCTGCTCGAGCAGGTACGCGATACCGCCCTTGCCCGACTGGCTGTTCACGCGAATGATCGAGTCGTACGTGCGGCCGACATCGCTCGGATCGATCGGCAGGTACGGCATTTCCCACACGGCATCGGGGCGCTGCACCGCGAAGCCCTTCTTGATCGCGTCCTGATGCGAGCCGGAGAACGCGGTGAACACCAGGTCGCCGACATACGGATGGCGCGGATGGATCGGCAACTGCGTGCATTCCTCGGCCGTGCGCGCGACTTCGTTGATCTGCGAGAAGTCGAGGCCCGGATCGACACCCTGCGAGTACAGGTTCAGCGCGAGCGTGACGAGATCGACGTTACCGGTGCGCTCGCCGTTGCCGAACAGGCAGCCCTCGATCCGGTCCGCACCGGCCATCACCGCGAGCTCGGCCGCCGCAACCGCGGTGCCGCGGTCGTTGTGCGGATGCACGGACACGATCAGCGCATCGCGGCGCGCGAGGTTGCGGTGCATCCATTCGATCTGGTCCGCGTAGAAGTTCGGCGTGCCGACTTCGACGGTGGCCGGCAGGTTCACGATCGCCTTGTGCTCCGGCGTCGGCTGCCACACGTCGAACACGGCGTCGCAGACTTCCTTCGCGAAATCGAGCTCGGTCGCCGTGAAGGTTTCCGGGCTGTATTGCAGCGTGAAATGCGTGTCGGTCGCGGCGTCGGCGAAGCGCTTGATCGTGCGCGCGGCGTTCACCGCGAGCGTCTTCACGCCGTCGCGGTCGAGGCCGAACACGATCTTGCGGAATTCCGGCGCGGTCGCGTTGTACAGGTGCACGATCGCGCGCTTCGCGCCGCGCACCGCGTCGAAGGTACGCTCGATCAGGTCGTCGCGCGCCTGCGTGAGCACCTCGATCGTCACGTCGTCGGGAATGTGGCCGCCTTCGATCAGCTCGCGCACGAAGTTGAAATCGGTCTCGGACGCCGACGGGAACGCGACCTCGATCTCCTTGAAGCCGATCGCGACCAGCATCTTGAACATCCGCATCTTGCGCGCCGCGTCCATCGGCTCGAACAGCGACTGGTTGCCGTCGCGCAGGTCAGTACTCATCCAGATCGGCGCCTGCGTGATCGTGCGCGTCGGCCACATGCGGTTCGGCAGGTTGACGGGCGTGAACGGCCGGTACTTCGTCGCGGGGTTCTTCAGCATCATGATGTTCGGTCCTCGGTCGGTTTGTCGGGAAACCGCCGCGCGCTGGCCATCAGTCGTGGTGGCAGGCTGCGCGCGCAGCGATGAAAACGGTAGAAAGCGGCACAACGGCAAAGCGGTACGGCAAGCGACAGCCTTGGCGGTTGAGCGACCGGGACGGAGCGGAACGATTCGGAAGAAGGACGAACTCAGGCGCCGGTCGACAACCGGGGCCAGGTCGGTGATGCGGGGGAAATCTGGCGCTTCAGGAAAGAAGCAGATGGAAAGCGCGCAGCCGCAGACCCAGCCCGGAGAAACGGGCTAGTAGTCGTAGCGAGAAGAGGGGCTGGGCGGCTTGCATGGCCGAAATCAAATCACAGGGGGATGGGGGCTGTCAACGGGCTGAGCGCAAATGGCGCCGAATTTGATCGCTCAGAATCAGTCCTGTCCGATAGGCGGCACGCAGCCCCGTCGATATGCTTCATGGGTGCGGTGCCGGTGGGGCCCCTGTTCACGTTCGGAGTGAGTTGGTCTACGTACTCCGCCGGTTGCCGCACGCCCTTCCTGTTGCGATCGGGTTTCGGTGTGGGCGTTCGGTGGTGGCCGGTGGGCGCGGCCACGACCGAGATGCTGATGTTGAAACCAACGCTGCCATATGCGAACGCCGAGCGTCCGCGCCGAAGCCCGATTGCCCCCGCCTCCCGGCCCGCTCTGCCTGCGCAACCGCGCATCATTCAGAAAAGCGACACGCACGTCGATATAATTTCCTGAATATATCGAAACACCCTCAATTAAACACACTTCATTAAATCAATTAACCTCAATTTTCGATTTACTGAACAATAGCCATTCCCCCGGCGAATATTTTCTTATTTATTTTTCGGCATGCTCGGTACGTCGCATTTCAAACGGCAAACGTTTGCGCGACACAGCTTGAAGCCTTACCCATCATTCCTCAGGAGGAAAGCATGGCCGATTCTCAAACGTCTTCCAATCGCGCCGGCGAGTTTTCGATTCCGCCGAATACCGAATTCCGCGCGATTTTCTTCGCGAATGCCGCCGAGCAGCAACACATCAAGCTGTTTATCGGCGACAGCAAGGAACCCGCCGCATATCACAAGCTGACGACGCGCGACGGCACGCGTGAAGCGACGCTGAATTCCGGCAACGGCAAGATCCGCTTCGAGGTGTCGGTAAATGGCAAGCCGTCGGCCACCGACGCGCGCCTCGCGCCGATCAACGGCAAGAAATCGGACGGCTCGCCGTACACGGTCAATTTCGGGATCGTCGTGTCGGAAGACGGCCACGACAGCGACTACAACGACGGCATCGTCGTGCTCCAGTGGCCGATCGGCTGACCTGAGGCACGCCTGACGCGCACCTGACGACTCACCACCGCCGGCCGCCTCCGGGCCGGCCGGCGGTTGCGCGCCGCATTCAGCGGCACCTCCCCCTTTTGCATCGAAACCCGCCCTACCAACGGAGACATCCATGCCACTCCTTTCGGCTTCGATCATCAGCGCACCCGTGGCGACATCGGAAACCTACGTCGACATCCCGGGCCTGTACATCGACATCGCCAAGGCAGAGATTCGAGACGGGAAACTGCAGGTCATCCTCAACGTGCCGACGCCGTACGCGACCGGCAACAACTTCCCCGGCATCTATTTCGCGATCGCGACCGACAAGGGCGTCGTCGCGGATGGTTGCTTCACCTATTCGTCGAAGGTGCCCGAAAGCACCGGTCGCATGCCGTTCACGCTCGTCGCGACGATCGACGCCGGCACCGGCGTCACGTTCGTGAAGGGCCAGTGGAAAAGCGTGCGCGGCAGCGCGATGCATATCGACTCGTACGCGAGCCTGTCCGCGATCGGTGACACGGCCGCGCAATCGTCGTCGCACGGCAGCGGAAGCGGCGAAACCGGAGCGGGCGGCAACCCGGGCGGCACGGGTAGCGGCACGATCGGCGGCGGCGGCGAGCGCGACGGTACGTTCAACCTGCCGCCGAACATCAAGTTCGGCGTCACTGCGCTCACCAACGCGGCGAACGACCAGACGATCGACATCTACATCGACGACAACCCGAAACCGGCCGCCACGTTCAAGGGCGCCGGCGTGCAGGACCAGAACCACGGCACCAAGGTGCTGGACTCCGGCAAGGGGCGCGTGCGCGTGATCGTGATGGCGAACGGCAAGCCGTCGCGGCTCGGCTCGCGGCAGGTCGATCTCTTCAAGAAGTCGTACTTCGGGATCGTCGGCTCGGAAGACGGCGCCGACGACGACTACAACGACGGCATCGTGTTCCTGAACTGGCCGCTGGGCTGAACACGATGACTCACGGCGCGGCAGAGTGCGCGCGCCGTTGTCGCACCTGCAATGGCGATGGGGCCAACCCCACGTTGCGGATCGATTCATTCGAGCAGTCCGTTGCAGTTCCACGCTGTACTCCGTGCGCGACAGCGGCGAAATCCATTCACCGGCCGCGCAACGCGAGACCTTTCATCGAGACGAGGACGACATGTCACAACCGTTTACCCATGACGATCTGTACGCCCTGCTGCAACTCGCCGGCAACGATGCAACCGCCGTACAGGCGAACGGCGACCAGGCGGTGCTCGACCGGATGCGCCAGTTCATGACCGCGCAGCTCGTGGAAAAGCTGCCGCAATACGATGTGTTCGTCGACATCGCGACCATCCCGTACAGCTTCGACGTCGGCAGCTGGCAAAACAAGGTGAAGGCCGATGCAGCCGGGCAGGTGGTCGCCTGCACGGTGACGTGGGCCGGCGCGCCCGGCGTGCTGCCCGGGGCCGCGGCGAAATTCGGCGTCGGTGCGGTGGTCAATTACTTCTCGAAGGCGACGCCGCAGCCCACGCAGCCGGATACCACGACGACCGGCGGCGGCGAACGCGACGGCATCTTCAACCTGCCGCCGAACATCGCGTTCGGCGTGACCGCGCTGGTCAATTCGTCGGCGCCGCAGACGATCGAGGTCTTCGTCGACGACAACGCAAAACCGGCCGCGACGTTCCAGGGCGCCGGCGCGCAGGACACGAACCTGAACACGCAGATCGTGAACTCCGGCAAGGGGAAGGTGCGCGTGGTCGTGACGGTGAACGGCAAGCCGTCGAAGATCGGCTCACGTCAGGTCGACATCTTCAAGAAGACCTACTTCGGTCTGGTCGGGTCGGAAGACGGGACGGACGGTGACTACAACGACGGTATCGCCATCCTGAACTGGCCGCTCGGCTAAGCCACGCAATCCTGGCCCCCATCGCCACGCCGCCCGGCGTGGCGATTTGCTTCGGCACGCCGGATCTGACGCTGCGAATGCGTCCCGCCTCCCTGACCAATCGGCCTGTCCTAATCGATTGCGCCAGGTCGCGGTACTGATGCGACCACGCATCGATCGCCTTTGCATCGAAGCGATTTCCCGTTCTCGACGCCACCTTTCGTCGGGTCGCTCCCTGATTGATCCACGCGCCATTCCGCACACAGGACTTGCGCTCCATAACTACGACTCATAGAATCGTAGTTATGGAGCGCATCGATGCGGCAAGCAACGTCGGTGTTCTACCGACCTCATGCATCAATCAACCGGAGTCAATCAGTGGCAAAGCGAATTCTTGTTATCGGGGCCGGCTTCGCCGGCATGTGGAGCGCGCTGAGCGCGGCGCGCGTGCTGGACGCGCACGGTCGAACCGACGTGGAAATCACCGTGGTGGCGCCGGATGCCCATCTGCACGTCCGTCCGCGCCTCTACGAAGAAGGCCCGGCAAACTTCCGGGCGCCGCTCGGCGAGATCTTCGACGCGGTGGGCGTGACGTTCGTCCAGGGTACGGTCGAACGCATCGACGTGGCGCGCCGGGCCGCCGACGTGCTGCGCACGGACGGTGAAGCGACGACGCTCGACTACGACCGCCTCGTGCTGGCGACCGGCAGCCGCCTGTTCCGCCCCGCGATTCCCGGCCTGGCCGAGCATACGTTCAGCGTCGATCAAACCGACGAAGCCGTCGAACTCGAAGCGCACATTCGCGATCTGGCGTTGCAGCCGGCCTCCACGGCCCGCGATACGGTCGTGGTGGCAGGCGGCGGATTCACGGGCATCGAGACGGCAGCGGAAATGCCGGCCCGCCTGCGCGCCGCGCTGGGCGAGCACGCGAACGTGCGGGTCGTGATCGTCGAGCGCAACGACGCAATCGGCCCCGACCTGGGCGCGGGCCCGCGCCCCGTCATCGAGGAGGCGCTGCGCACGCTCGGCGTGACGTGGAAGCTTGGATCCGGCGTCGCATCGGTCGACGCGGGCGGCATCACGACGGCGGACGGCGAGCGGATCGAGTCGAGCACGGTGATCTGGACGGCCGGCCTGCGGGCCAGCACGCTGACGGAACAGATTCCGGGCCGCCGCGACGTGACGGGGCGCCTGCACGTCGATCGCAACCTGGCGGTCGAAGGCGTGCCGGGTGTCTACGCGACGGGGGACGTCGCGTATGCGGCCACCGACGACGAAGGCAACCACACGATGATGTCATGCCAGCACGCGATGAACCTGGGCCGTTCGGCAGGGCACAACGTGGCAGCCGATCTGCTGGAGCTGGAACAGATCCCGTACAGCCAGCCGAAGTACGTGACGTGCCTGGATCTCGGCCCGTGGGGCGCGGTCTATACGGAAGGTTGGGATCGTGAAGTGAAGCTGACGGGTGCGGAGGCGAAGAAGCTCAAGCACCAGATCAATTCCGAATGGATCTATCCGCCGCGCGCGGATCGCGCGGAAGCGCTGGCGGCCGCGGATCCGCTGCGGATCGTCGTGGCCTGAGCAACGCGTTTGCCCGCACGATGCGCGGGGTGCAGTGGCTGCATCCCGCGTGTCGTCGTGCCGCGCCGCCGCGGCACGGCGGCACGGGGCGAATCAGCGCTCGCCGCCGCGGCTGGCCGCGCGGTCGGCAAACCAGCCGACCACCTTGGGGCCGTAGCCCGCAGGCGCTTTCGACCAGGCCTGCCCGGCGAGATCGGCGAGCGACTGCTTCCTGAGTTCCTCCCGCATCGCCCGTTCCGCCGCCTGCATCACCGCGTGAATCGAACAGGTGCCGCGCGTGGCCCACGCGGGCGGCTCGCCTTCGAACACCGCGCACTGGCCGCGCACTTCGCGGCAGTCGAACAACCGTTTGTCGCCGTCGATCGCTTCGACGACATCCTGCACGGAGATGTCCCGCGCGGGCCTCGCCAACGCGAAGCCGCCGCGAATGCCTTCGCTGGACACGACGATCCCGGCCTTCGCGAGACGCGTGAAAAGCTTGGCCGCGTAATCGACGGAGACGCCCTGCATCTCGGCCAGGTCGCGCACGCTCGCATCGCGAACGCCCGTGGAAGTGTCGGCGAGATAGAGCAGGCAATGCAGGCCATACTCGACGCCGGTGCTGATGAACGACATGCTATTGCGACTCGTGGTATCGGAGTTGGGAGCGTAGCGCAGTGCGGCGACAATGTCACCCGCCGCGCCATCCGTCCCGTTTTCGGCAGCGGTGATTGCTTGCATTCGCCAGCCCTGCAAGAACGATCAAATGCCCCCACCGCCGATACCATATAGTCCGCTCGACACCCTCAATGGCACGCCATGAATCCGATTGGACAAGCACTCTGGTTTATCGAAACCAAACTGGACCGCGAACTGACGCTCGACAGGATTTCCGCCAATTGCGACATGACGCGCTTCGGCTTCTCGCGCCTGTTCTCGATGAATACCGGCTGGCCGGTGATGCGCTATGTCCGGTCGAGGCGGCTGACGCGTGCGGCACGCACGTTGGCGGAAGGCGCGCCGGACATCCTGCAGGTGGCGCTCGATGCCGGCTATGGCTCCCATGAGGCGTTCACGCGCGCCTTCCGCGATCTCTTCGGCATCACGCCCGAGGACGTGCGGGCACGGCGCACTCTCGACGGATTGTCTCTTGTGGAGCCGCTACGCATGAAAGAACTGAAACTCATCGACGTTGCACCATCACGCTTCGAAACCGCCGGAAAGCGGCTGATCGCCGGCATGAGCGACCGGTACACCTTCGAAACCAACGAAGGCATTCCGGCGCTGTGGCAAGCGTTCATCCCATACATCGGTACCATTCCCGGCCAGGTCGACGACGTGACCTACGGCGTGTGCTGCAACCCGGATGCGGATGGCAGCTTCGAATACATCGCGGGTGTAGAAGTCACCGGCCGCGACCGGTTGCCCGCGCCCTTTCGATGCGTCGAACTCGCACCGCAGCGATATGCGGTCTTCGAACATAGCGGGCATATTTCCACGCTGCACCAGACGTTCTACAGCATCTGGAACGGCTGGCTGCCGACGTCGGGGTTCAAGGCGGCCGACGCGCCCGAATTCGAGCGCTACAGCGCGGACTACGATCCGGTGACGGGCGCCGGCGTGCTTGAAATCTGGTTACCGGTCGAACCCGCTGTGTAAGCGGTTTGCCCCGATCGGCCGCGACATGGCTCGTCGCGACCGGCACCTCGCCAATCGTCACCCGGCCCGCGATCCAGCGGGCTTTGACATCGCAACCGGCTGCGACCACTCAACCGACACCAGGCGCGTGCGCGCATCGAGCGCCACGCGGTTGAACGCCACGCGCCGCTCACCTTGCAGCTTCGCCGCCTTGCCCGCTTGTACCAACGCAATCGGGTCGACGAGACGGTCATGCCGCCGGACCTCGAAGTGCAGATGCGGCCCCGTGGCCGTGCCCGTGCTGCCGACCGCGCCGACCCGCTGGCCGCGCGCGACCCGCGTGCCGGTTCGCAGCGCCGGCTCGAATGCCGACAGGTGCGCGTAGTACGACGCATAGCCGCCGTCATGGCGGATCACCACGTACTTGCCGTAGCCGCGCGGCTCGGTGCCGATGAACGTCACGACGCCGCGCTCCGACGCATGAACCGCGCGCCCGGCCGGCGCCGCGAGATCGACGCCGGAATGCACATGACGGGCGCCGGTCACCGGATGCACGCGCGCACCGAAATGCGAGCTGATCCGGTTTGCGCTGACCGGCATCGCAAACTGCGAACCGACGAGCGGCACGCCGTCGAGGTCGTAATAGGCGCCGGGCGAACCGGCATCGGGCGCAAACCACACGCCCGCGACCTGCTGGCCGCGAAAGCGGAGCTCGAGCGCCGTCACGCGCACGCCACCAGGCAGTGTCGCGGTGCCGTCGGGTTCGTATGCAACGCGGAAGGTGTCGCCGAGCGCTCCGTGCTGTTTCAGGTCGACGCGCCCGGCGAGCATGCGGGTGATCTGCGCGGCAACGTCGGCCGGCAGATCGGCGCGCGCCAGCGACGCGTGCAGGCTGCCGACGATCGCACCGGCCCGCGCGCCATGCTCGGCTTCCGCAAGTACGAACGGCTCGGCGGCGGCAAGATCGACCGGACGCCGTTCGAACGCGGCCTGCTCGCCCATCGCGGGCAACGCCGACGCAAGACCGTAATCGAACCTCGACGCGTACGCGCGTTCTACCGCACCGCGCGCCGCGTCGCACAGCACGCGGTAAGCCACGCAGGCACCGAAACGCGCAACGGGGTCGTCGCGTTCGCCGGCCGTCGGCACGGACAACGCATGCGACGCATAGGCAACGTCGAGCGGCGCGGCCGTCGATGCGTGCAAGCCGCCCCACATCGTGCGCGCGGCATTGAAAAAAGGCACGTCGACAAGGTCGGCCGTCACGGGCGAAAGCGGCGCGGCGTCGTGAGACGCGTGTGCCACCGCACCCGGTGCGCCGGCCACACAGGCCGCCGCGACGACACCGCTCAGCAACGCGCGGCGCATCGGGAAACCGCAAACGCCGCGTTGTGCGGGTTGACCTTGTTCGCGTGCGAGACGGAAACGCAGGTCTAACCGCATGACGTCGTCACTCGCTGTCTGTCAGTGAAAAAACGGAAAAGAGCCGGGTATCGCGGAGGAACGATCGTCGCAACCCGGCAACGTGAATACGAGTGTATCGGCGAGATCAAGGCGGCTGAATAGGACTCGTCTCATTTGATCGAAAAGCCGCTTCGTACTAAGTCGAAATCGCGATTTCACGGCCTGGCGGCACGGCTGTGCGGCATTCGATCCCACCCGTTCGCGCGAACCATCGTGCGCCGTGTACGGTCGAACGCTGCCCGCGTGTGAGCGCAAGCCTGCCGCGACCAGCGGCCGGCACGCTACACGTCGCGCCCTGTTTCTTCAACCCGGAATCCCGTCATGTTTCTCGATCAACTACATCCGGAACGCTGGACGTTCCTGTGGAGCGCGCTGTCCACCCTCTCCCTCAAGCTGTGCGCCGGCCTGGCACTGCTCGTCGCCGGCTGGTGGCTGTCGAAACGCATCGGCAACTGGCTGAACCGCCTGCTCTCGAACAAGGAGCGCGTCGACGACACGCTGCGGCCGATCCTCTGCGACGTCGCCGTGTGGGGTGTGCGCATCGTCGCTATCGTCGGCGCGCTGTCGCAGCTCGGCATCGAAACTGCGAGCATCGTCGCGGTGCTTGGCGCGGCCGGCCTCGCGATCGGCCTCGCGCTGCAAGGCACGATGCAGAACATCGCGGCCGGCATCATGCTTCTGCTGCTGCGGCCGTTCAAGGTCGGCGACTATATCGACGGCGGCTCGGGTGTCGCGGGCACCGTCGACGAGGTCGGGCTCTTCATGACGCGACTGACGAAGCCGGACGGCATCTGCGAATACGTGCCGAACAGTGCACTGTGGGGCAGCTCGATCCGCAACTACACGCGCAACCCGACGCGCCGTCTCGATCTCGAAGTGGAAGTGTCGGTGCATGACGATATCGATCGCGCGCTCGACGCGCTGCGCGCGCTGGCCGCGGCAGATCCCGACGTGCTGCAGGATCCCGCGCCGGACGTGATGGTGATGCGCTTCGACGACAGCACGGTCGTCGCGAACATGCGCGTGTGGACGCATACCGACAAATTCTGGGCGATGCGCTGGCGCCTCGCGCGCCAGGTCCGCAAGACGCTCGCCGACGCGAGCTGCACGCTGCCGATCCGCACCCGCGAGCTGCACATCGTGCACGACGCGGAGCGTCGCGCCGACCGCGCACAAACGCGCGCGCTGTAAACGGCGAAGGCCGCGAAGCCCATCCCGCTTCGCGGCCCCTGCGACGTCAGCGCGACGTCACCGACACATCACATCTTCACGATATCGAGCAGCGCCTTCTTGCCGCTCTTGTACGTGAATACCGAGATCGCGCCGTGCTTCAGGTCGCCCTGCGGCGTGAAGCTGGTTTCGCCGATCACACCGCGGTAGTCGGTGGCCGGCATCGCGGCGAGCACCTTCGCCGGGTCGGTCGAGTTCGCGCGCTTCATCGCGTCGACGATGATATTGACGGCGTCGTACGAGAACGGCGCATACACCTGCATCGGCTGGTGGTAACGCGCTTCGTAGCGTTTCGCGAACGCCGCGCCGCCCGGCATCTTCTCGAGCGCGATGCCCGCTTCGGAGCACACGACGTTGTCGGACGCCGGGCCCGCGAGCTTCGGCAGGTCGGTCGAGCACACGCCGTCGCCGGCGAGGATCTTCGCGCGCATGCCGAGCTGGCGCGCCTGCTTGGCGAGCGGGCCGCCCGTTGCATCCATGCCGCCGTACATGATCGCGTCCGGATTCGCGCCCTTGATCTTCGTGAGGATCGCGCGGAAGTCGATCGCCTTGTCGTTGGTCGCGTCGCGCGACACGACCTTCATCCCGGCCGCCTTCGCGGCCTTCTCGAACTCGGTCGCGAGGCCCTGCCCGTACGCGGTCGAATCGTCGACCACGGCCACCGTCTTGATGCCCATGTTCTTCGCCGCATACATCGCGAGCGCCGGCCCCTGCTGCGCATCGGTCGCGACGACGCGATAGGTCGTCTTGAAGCCCTGCTGCGTGTAGGTCGGGTTGGTCGCGGCCTGCGAGATCTGCACGACGCCGCCGTCGCGATAGACGCGCGATGCCGGAATCGACGTGCCCGAGTTGTGATGGCCGACGACACCGACGACCTTGTCGTCGACGAGCCGTTGCGCGACCTGCGTCGCGGTGCGCGGATCGCCCGCGTCGTCCTGTGCGTCGAGCTGCAGCGTGACCTTCTTGCCGCCGATCGTCAGGCCCTTCGCATTGATTTCCTCGACCGCGAGGCGCGCGCCGTTCTCGCTGTCCTTGCCGAGGTGCGCGATCGCGCCCGTCAGCGGTGCAACGTGGCCGATGCGCACGATTTCGTCTGCGTGTGCGGGCAGCGCGCACGTGAGCGCCGCCGCAGCAGCCAGTGCCGTCATGGGATATCGAAGCATGTCTGTCTCCTGGTCAGTCTTGTGGGTCCCGTTCAATGCGGGACGTGTTGTGGTTCGGATGACGAAGCGTGGGCGATCAATGATGCAGCGCTTCCTGCACCGCGCGCCCCATCCCGGCCGGCAGCACGCCGGTCTCGCCGCGCGTCGCGACGCCGTACAGGTCCTTCGGATCGCGCGGCGCGGGAATCAGGTCGAGCTCGATGCCGATGTCACGCTCGCGTGCCGCCGCGTTCAGGTAGCGCAGCGCCGAGAAATCCTCGAGCGCGAAGCCGACCGAATCGAACACCGTCACTTGCGCATCCGATTCGCGGCCCGGCTCGGCGCCCGACACGATCCGCGCGAACTCGATCACCGGGAAATCACCCGGCATCTGCTGGATGTCGCCTTCGATGCGCGTCTGCGGCTCGTATTCGACGACGACGCGCGCGCGCCGCAGCACGTCCGCATGCAGCTCGGTCTTGCCCGGGCAATCGCCGCCGACGGCATTCACGTGCATCCCGTCCTCGATCATGTCCGGCGTCAGGATCGTCGCGTTGGTCTTGTCGGCGGTGACCGTCGTCACGATGTCCGCGCCGCGCACGGCGTCCGCCGCCGACGCGCAGCGGATCACGCGCAGCGCCGTGAACGGCGCGAGGTTGCGGATCAGCTTGTCGGTCGCGGCCGGATCGATGTCGAACACGCGCAGCTCGTCGATGCCGAGCATCTCGTGGAACGCGATCGCCTGGAACTCGCTCTGCGCACCGTTGCCGATCAGCGCCATCGAACGCGCATCGGCGCGCGCGAGAAAGCGTGCGACCAGCGCGGAGGTCGCGGCGGTGCGGATCGCCGTCGTCAGCGTCATCTCGCTCAGCAGCAGCGGATAGCCGGTATCGACGTCGGCCAGCACGCCGAACGCCATCACCGTCAGCAGATCGGCCTTGGTGTTCTTCGGATGGCCGTTCACGTACTTGAACGCGTACAGCCGCGCGTCCGACGTCGGCATCAGCTCGATCACGCCATCGGTCGAATGGCTGGCGAGGCGTGCGGTCTTCTCGAACGTCTCCCAGCGCCGGTAGTCCTGCTCGATATACGAGGCCATCGTCGTCAGGATCTGCGTCATCCCGACTTCGGCCACGAGCGTCGACACGCTCGTCACATCCAGGTATCGCGTCATGCCCTTGCTCCACGGTTGCGGCGGCGCGAAGGCCGCCGTTGAAACGGTCGGCGCCGCGTTACGCGCGCCCTTCGAATCCCAGCAGCACGTTGACCGCATTGATGCCGATCTCGTCGACCATGTAGCCGCCTTCCATCACGAACAGCGTCGGCACGTTCAGGCGCGCGAGCGCCGCGCCGATGCGCAGGTAGTCGGGCGAGCGCAGCCGGAAATGGCTGATCGGGTCGTGCTCGAAGGTGTCGACGCCGAGCGACACGACGAGCGCGTCGGGCGTATGCGCGGCGATCGCGGCGACCGCCTGGTCGAGCGCGGCGGCATAGGTGTCCCACAGCGTGCCCTTCGGCAGCGGCAGGTTCAGGTTGAAGCCTTCGCCCGCGCCGATGCCGCGCTCTTCCGCATAGCCGGAGAAGTACGGGTACGACACCGGCGGCTCGCCGTGGATCGACGCGAACAGCACGTCCGCGCGGTCGTAGAAGATGTCCTGCGTGCCGTTGCCGTGATGGAAATCGACATCGAGCACCGCGACGCGCGCGGCGCCCTGTGCGACGCAGTGCTGCGCGGCGATCGCCGCGTTGTTCAGGTAGCAATAGCCGCCCATGTACTCGCGGCCCGCGTGGTGGCCGGGCGGGCGGCACAGCGCGAACGCCGCGCGCGCCGCGCCGCTCGACAGCAGATCGGCGCCGGTGAGCGCCGAGTTCGCGCTCGCGCTCACGGCATCCCATGTGCCGGCGTTGATCGGCGCGCCGGCGTCCATCGCGTAGAAGCCGAGCTTGCCGTCGATGAACGCGGGCGGCGTCGCAGCGGCCGGCATCGCGCGCACCGGCCACACGAGCGGCAGCGCCTGGCAGGTGCGGCCTGTCGCGGTCCACTCGTCCCACGCACCGGCGAGGAAATCGACGTAGCGCGTGCTGTGCGCGGCCGCGTAGCTGGCACGGTCGAACGGCTTCGGCGCGATGACGTCGCCGAGGCCGGCGGCGCGCACCTGCGCGAGCACCGTTTCGGCGCGAAGGGGGTTTTCGAACGAATCGGTGATCGCGCCGTCCTTCAATTCGACGCCGCGATGCAGTTGGTGATCGCTGCTGTAGACCGTGAGCATGGTTGACTGTTGCGGTGAGGGTGGCAACAGTTTATTGACGGCAAGAGGCAATAGCTTTGCTTTCGACGCGCGCCTTTCGTACAATTTTGAGAAAACCGTCTACGGAATTCCGGAAATGAGCAAAAATCGCGCTTCGGCCGAACTGGATGGCGTCGACCGCGCCATGCTGCGCCTGCTGCAGGACGACGGCGCGCTGTCGAACGCGACGCTCGGCGAGAAGCTGTCGCTGAGCGTCACGCCCTGCTGGCGGCGCCGCAAGCGGCTCGAAGACGAAGGCGTGATCACCGGCTACCAGGCAAACCTCGACCGGCGCGCGCTCGGCATGAACGTGTTCGCGTTCGTGCAGGTGACGTTCAACATGCATTCCGACCAGGATTCCGATCACTTCGAGGACGTGATCCGGCAACACGACGAAGTGACGTCCTGCCACAAGATCACCGGTGCGGCCGACTACATCCTGCAGGTCGTCGCGGCCGATCTCGATGCGTATGCGGAATTCGTCGAGCGCGTACTGCGCAAGCAGGCCGGGGTGTCGTCGATCCAGTCGAGCCTCGCGTTGCGCGAAGTGAAGTTCTCGTCGCGCGTACCGGTGCCGGGCGACTGAACGATGCGGCGCACGTGCAGGCCGTCTCCCGATTCTCCGACACTCATCCCATGGAGCACTACTTTATGAAGCGTTTCCTCCCTTCCGTGTCGCTGGCCACCACGCTGGCCTGCGTGTTTGCACTGAGCGCCTGTGCCGCGCCATCCACGCCGCCGGCTCAATCGCCGGCGCCCGCCACACCGCCGATGGTCGGCGGCGATCGCGATGCGCACGGCTGCATCGGCTCGGCCGGCTATTCGTGGTGCGAACAAACGCAGCAATGCGAGCGCCCATGGGAACTCGCGAAGCAGAAGGGTTTCGCAAATTCGGCGCTGGCGTACGAGCAGTTCTGCCGGAACAATGTCGCGAAGTGACGCAACGTGACATGACCTGATCGGGACGCGGTGCAACGCCGCGTCCGACACCCCCGATCCCGCGCGGTTATCCACATCTTTCCCGGTTCCCGCGACCGTCATTCCGGAAACCCGGACACGCAAAAAACCCCACAAAAACAACGGTATTTTTCGTTTGTGACACAGCAAACGAGTTCGGTTACATTACGCGCCCCTTGCCACCCCGCCCCCGCAAAACGCGTCGCGCGCGGCCTCTTTCCACGCAGCCTGAAGCGCCTTCCGCTCAGGCTTGCCGCAAGGGCCCGGGCGCGTTGTGCGCCACTGTGACGCAGGCGCTTGCCTGCCCGCAGGAAGCCGATCCGAAGGTGTCCTTCCCGACGGTTTCGCGTGCGCAAATGCGACGGCGCGCGGCGTCGATCCGGAATTCCGGATTCGCGATCCGGATCTCCGGATCCGTGTTTCACCGCGGTCGACACGCGCCTGGGCGGCTTGGCAAACCGATGCATCCAAGTTGAAAAAAGGGATCTGCTGTGATCAAAACGTTACGGGTAATACTGTCGGCGCTCGCGCTGTGCGTCGCCGCGTCGTCCGCGCACGCCGCCGATACGAAGAAGGTCGACGTCCTGCTGGTGGGCGGCGGCATCATGAGCTCGACGCTCGGCGTCTGGCTGCACGAGCTTCAACCTGACTGGTCGATGACGATGGTCGAACGCCTCGACGGCGTCGCGCTGGAAAGCTCGAACGGCTGGAACAACGCCGGCACCGGCCACTCGGCGCTCGCCGAGCTCAACTACACGCCGGAGAAGGCGGACGGCAAGATCGATATCTCGAAGGCGATCGAGATCAACGAGTCGTTCCAGATCTCGCGCCAGTTCTGGGCGTGGCAGGTCAAGCAGGGCGTGCTGAAGAACCCGCACTCGTTCATCAACTCGACGCCGCACATGAGCTTCGTGTGGGGCGACGACAACGCCCGATTCCTGAAGAAGCGCTACGAAGCGCTGCAGGCCAGCCCGCTGTTCCGCGGGATGCAGTATTCGGAAGACTACGACCAGATCAAGCAGTGGGTGCCGCTGATGATGGAAGGCCGCGACCGCAACCAGAAGGTCGCGGCGACGTGGACGCCGATCGGCACCGACGTGAACTTCGGCGAGATCACGCGCCAGTTCGTCGGCTACCTGAAGACGCAGCCGAACTTCACGCTGTCGCTGTCGAGCGAAGTGCGCGAGATCTCGCGCAATGCCGACGGCACGTGGCACGTGAGCTGGGTCAAGCTGCACTCGGATGAACCGGCACAATCGGTCGACGCGAAGTTCGTGTTCATCGGCGCGGGCGGCGGTGCGCTGCACCTGCTGCAGGCGTCGGGCATCCCCGAGGCGAAGGACTACGGCGCATTCCCGGTCGGCGGCTCGTTCCTCGTGACGGACAACCCCGAAGTCGTGAAGCAGCATTTGGCGAAGGCATACGGCAAGGCGTCGGTCGGCTCGCCGCCGATGTCGGTGCCGCACCTCGACACGCGGATCATCGACGGCAAGAAGATCATCCTGTTCGGGCCGTTCGCGACGTTCTCGACCAAGTTCCTGAAGAACGGTTCGTACTTCGACCTGCTCAAGAGCACCAACACGCACAACGTCGCACCAATGATGCGCGTGGGTGTGGACGAATTCCCGCTGGTCCAGTACCTCGCCGGCCAGCTGATGCTGTCCGACGACGACCGCTTCAACGCGCTGAAGGAATACTTCCCGAACGCGAAGAAGGAAGACTGGCGCCTGTGGCAGGCCGGTCAGCGCGTGCAGATCATCAAGCGCGACCCGGTGAAGGGTGGCGTGCTGAAGCTCGGCACCGAGATCGTCGCGTCGCAGGACGGCAGCATCGCGGGCCTGCTCGGCGCGTCGCCGGGCGCGTCGACGGCCGCGCCGATCATGCTGAACCTGATGAAGAAGGTGTTCAAGGACAAGGTCGCGACGCCCGAGTGGCAGCAGAAGATCCGCCAGATCGTGCCGAGCTACGGCACGAAGCTGAACGACAGCCCGGCGAAGGTCGTCGAGGAGTGGACGTACACGAGCGACGTGCTGCAGCTGTCGCCGCCGCCGAAGATCGACGTCAACACGCCGTCGCAGGCCACTGGCAACGCGCCGGCCCGCCCGGCGAAGGCCTCGGCCGACATGGCGCTGTAACGCGCGGAGCGCCGCGCGACACCGTTGCGCCGCATGACACGGCCGCCCTCCGGGGCGGCCGTTTTTTCTTGGCGGCGGCGATCAGGGCCTGTTTTCGCAAATAACAGGCCATGAATGCCCGCCCTCCCCGAAAGCGTCGCCCGCAGCCGGTCGCCCGCAGCCGGTCGCCCGCAACCGGCCGTCCGCAACCGGCCGTCCACAGCCGATCGTCCGCAACCGGCCGCCCGCTTCCGCTAGAATTGCGGCACGCGCGACCCCGTCGCCGCCCGATCCATCATCCGCATCGACGCAATCCAAGCGACGCCCGATGCGGCCCGCGCCCGAGCCGCGCGAGCGCCGCACGCCGTTGCCGCGCCCGCCCGGGCGCGCCATCAACCGAATTCAGCTGGAGAAAGACCGTGTTTACCTGCCGAAACCAGAGCTGCGGCACGCAGTGGGAACAGTCCGACGTCGTCATCAAGGACGAAGGCCAGGGGCTGCTGTTCCGCTGCCCGCTGTGCGGCGCGCGCAACTACCTCGAACGCTTCGAAGACGACGAAGGCACGGTCGTCTACGAGCAGATGGAAGGCCGCCCCTACCTCGGAGACCTGTCTTGACGCAACCGACCGCCACGCCGTTCAGCGCGCTGCCGCTGACGCCCGCCACGCTCGCGAACCTCGCGCAGCTCGGCTATGTCGACATGACGCCGATCCAGGCCGCGAGCCTGCCGATCGCGCTGGCCGGCCAGGACCTGATCGCGCAGGCGAAGACGGGCAGCGGCAAGACCGCCGCGTTCTCGCTCGCGCTGCTGGCGCGCCTCGATGCGCGCCGCTTCGACGTGCAGGCGATGATCCTGTGCCCGACGCGCGAACTCGCCGACCAGGTCACGCAGGAAGTGCGCCGCCTCGCACGCGCCGAGGAGAACGTGAAGGTGCTGACGCTGTGCGGCGGCACGCCGATGCGCCCGCAGACACAGAGCCTCGAGCACGGTGCGCACATCGTCGTCGGCACGCCCGGCCGCATCATGGATCACCTCGATCGCGGCAACCTGAAGCTCGACGCGCTGAACACGCTGGTGCTCGACGAAGCCGACCGGATGCTCGACATGGGCTTCTTCGACGACATCGCAAAGGTCGCGCGGATGTGCCCGACCACGCGCCAGACGCTGCTGTTCTCCGCGACCTATCCGGACGGCATCGTGAAGCTGAGCCAGCAATTCCTGCGCAACCCGAAGGAAGTGAAGCTCGAAGAACGCCACGACAACAGCAAGATCCGCCAGCGCTTCTATGAAGTGACGGAAGACGAGCGGCTGCACGCGGTGGGCCAGCTGCTGAACCACTACCGGCCGGTGAGCACGATCGCGTTCTGCAACACGAAGCAGCAGTGCCGCGACCTGCTCGACGTGCTGCACGCGCAGGGCTTCCACGCACTCGCGCTGCACGGCGAGCTCGACCAGCGCGAACGCGACCAGGTGCTGATCCAGTTCGCGAACCGCAGCTGCTCGGTGCTGGTGGCAACCGACGTCGCCGCGCGCGGGCTCGACATCGCGCAGCTCGAAGCGGTGATCAACGTCGACGTGACGCCCGACCCCGAAGTGCACGTGCACCGCATCGGCCGCACGGGCCGCGCGGACCAGGACGGCTGGGCGCTGAGTCTCGCGAGCATGGACGAGATGGGCCGCGTCGGCGGGATCGAGCAGGCGCAGAAGCGCGACGTCGAATGGCATCCGCTCGCGGAACTGAAGCCGGCCGACGACGGCGTGCTGACGCCGCCGATGGAAACGCTGCAGATCCTCGGCGGGCGCAAGGACAAGATCCGCCCGGGCGACGTGCTCGGCGCGCTGACCGGCGACGCCGGGTTCGACGGCAAACAGATCGGCAAGATCAACGTGACCGAGTTCTCGACCTATGTCGCGATCGAGCGCGGCGTGGCGCACGACGCGCTGCGCAAGCTCAATGCAGGGAAGATCAAGGGCAAGCGGGTCAAGGTCCGGTTGATGGACGAGGAGTGATGCCGGCGCGCGCCGCGACACTCACGCGGCGCGCTCGCCCAGCATCGCCAGATACTGCCGTACTGCCCCCCATTCCGCGCCGACCCGGCTGATCGCGACGAGTTCGGAGCCCGGCACGCCGCCGGCGAGTTTCCGGTACACGATGTTCGGCGCCGCGATCCGGCTCAACGGCGACGGCACCAGCGCCACCCCGAGGCCAGCCCCCGTCAACGCCAGCACCGACAGCGTGCTGCTCACCTTGTGTGCGATGCGCGGCGTCTTGCCGAGCACCTGCCGCAGGATCGCAAGCTGCCCTTCGTCGTCACCGTCCGCCGCATAGAAAATGAACGGCTCGTCCGCGAGTGCCGCGACGCTCACCGAGCGCTGCTTCGCGAGCGCGTGCCGGTCGTTCATCATCACGTCCCACGCCCAGCTGCCGACCGTCCGCACGGCCAGCTTCGGATCGAACGCCGTGCCGAAAGCCGGGCAATAGCCGATGTCGAGCCGGCCCGCGAGGATCGCGTCCTGCTGCGCGGCCGGCGCCATCTCGTGCAGGTCGAGCGTCACCGCCGGCCACGCCGCATGAAACGCAATCAGGTCGTCGGACAGCCGACCCGTCGCGACCGCATTGCCGACGAAGCCGATCCGCACCACGCCCGTCTCGCCGCGTGCCGCGCGCTGCACGACCGCCTTCGCGCGCTCGGCCTGCTCGAGCGTGTGCCGCGCCTCGGTCACCAGTAGCCGGCCGGCGTCCGTTAGCGCCACCTTGCGCGTGCTGCGCTCGAACAGCGCGGTGCCGAGTTCGTCCTCGAGCGCGCGAATCTGCATGCTCAGCGCGGGCTGCACGATATGCAGCCGCTCCGCCGCGCGGCCGAAATGCCCCTCTTCGGCAACCGCGAGAAAGTAGCGCAAATGGCGAAGATCCATAGGGTCGATTCATCACTCAAAACAATCAATCCTGAAATTTAATCTATTGGATTGAAAAATCAACCGCGCGCATCCTGACGGTCAGACGCTGCACCGCAGCTCACTTCCCCAGGAGCCGAATCATGTCCGACCGCAACCGCATCGATGTCCACCAGCATGTCGTCCCGCCGTTCTGGGCCGACGCGCTGCCCGCCCACGGCGGCGACCCGTCGGGCTGGAGCAGCCCGACCTGGAGCCCGGAAAGCGCGATCGCGTTCATGGATTCGCTCGAGATCCAGACCGGCGTGCTGTCGCTGACGGCGCCCGGCGTCCAGGGCTGGACCGGCCAGGCCAAGCGCGACATGGCGCGCCAGGTCAACGAATACGTGGCCGGCCTCGTCGCAAAGTGGCCAACCCGCTTCGGCAACTTCGCGACGCTGCCGCTGCCCGACGTCGACGGTACGCTCGCCGAAATCGACCATGCGTTCGACACGCTGAAAGCCGACGGCGTCGTGCTGCTGAGCAACTACGGCGGCGTCTATCTTGGCGATCCGGCCTTCGAATCCGTCTGGGCAGAACTCGACCGCCGCCGCGCGGTCGTGTTCATCCACCCGGCGAAGCCCGCGATCGATGCGATACCCGGGATGCCCGGCCCGCTGCTCGACTATCCGTTCGATACGACGCGCACGGCCGTCCAGCTCGTGCTCAACGGCGTGATCGCGCGGCACCCGAACGTGCGGATCATCCTGTCGCATGCGGGCGGCTTCCTGCCGTACACCGCGTACCGCTTTGCCGAACTCGCACCGGGCGTGCGCAACGACGTGCCGAACCGCGACGGGCTGCTCGACCTGCTGCGAACGTTCTACTTCGATACCGCGCTGTCGTCGCCGTCCGCGCTGCCGAGCCTCACCGCGTTCGCGCAACCCGATCGCGTGCTGTACGGCAGCGACTTCCCGTACGCGCCGCCCGCCGTCAGCACGTCGTTCACCCACGCGCAGGATGCGTATGCGGCACTCGGCGCCGACCGCCACGCCGCGATCAACCATGCGAACGCATTGCCGCTGTTCCCGCGTCTCGCTGCGCTCGCGCGGTAACGTAGGACGCAGTAAAGCGTGACGCCCCGCAACGGCGGCGTCACGCGCGCAACCGGAGTCACGCCGTCAGGTCAGAACGGAATGACGGCCTTCGCCCACACGGCCTCCCCGGCCGGCCGGTTGCGCACGAAGAACTCCTTCACGACGCGCGCTTCCACGCTGATCTTGCTGAACTGATAGCGAAACCCCGGCCCGATCGCGAACGTCTGGCCGCGAAAGCCGTCGCCCGCGACCGGCTGCCCGTTCTGCATGTCGTCCGTGGTCTGCTTGACGAAGTAGCCCGACAACCCGACCCGCGCCTTCGGCGTGACCGCGTAGCTCGCCGAATAGTCGACGTGAAACAGGTTCCCCGAGTGATAGTGCGTGTCGTTGTTCGGCGAGTTGAAGCTGTACGTGATCTTCGCGGACACCTCGACCTTGTCGTTCGGCAGCCACGACACACCGAAGACCGGCCGCGCGGTGTAGTAGTTCTTGCCGGTGTTCAGCGCCGAATGCGCGTCGTACTGCCCGGTCGGGAACACGAACTCGATCGCCGCCACCGTGCGCAACGCGCCCGAACCCCACGCGATCAGCGCGGGGCTGACGATCAGGTCGCCGAGGTTGGTGCGGTCGAACGACGCGCCGCCCGCATCGAGCGAGAGGTGCTGCATCGGCAGCACCGCATACGCGCCGTAACGCCCGCCGAGCACCGACAGGTTCGACATCCAGACCACGCGCGGAATCAGCACGTCCGCATCGAGCTTGAAGCCGGGCACCGAGCCGTTGCCATGCGAATCGTTGAAGCGCGACGCGTGGTAATGCGTGTAGTACAGCAGCGCGTACAACCCGGCCGGCGGCAGCGCGCCGGCAAAGAACGCTTCCGCGCCCTCGCCAATCGTGTCGCCGCCGCCCTCCGTCGCCCATGCGCCCGAGCTCAATGCGATGCCCGCGCACGCGGCGAGCGCGCGCAACCCGAATGCAGACTTCCGTTTCATCGATGTCTCCAATATTCGTTCTACTGAATTGATTTTTTGTATGGGTGCTTTCATGAGCACCTGTGTTGCCGTCGCTTGCTACACGGCGGCAACACATCCTGCCGATTTGCTACGGCTACGCGCTGAAATGTTCGATGACGAGCTGGTTGAAGCGTGCTGCGTGCTCGATCTGCGTCCAGTGCCCGCACCGGCCGAACACATGAAGCTGGGCATTCGGCAACAACTCGAGCAGCTTCAGCGAACTGTCGAGCGGAATCACGCGATCCTCGCGCCCATGCACGATCAGCGTGTCGTGCGTCAGCGCGCGCAGTTTCGCTTCATTACTCGCCAGCGCGTCGACCCAGCGCTGGCGCGGCGCCGGAAACATGTTCGCGAACGCCTCCTGATAGCCGGGCCGCACGCTCGCGTCGTAGCGCAGCTTCGCGAGTTCGTCGTTCACGAGCGTGCGATCGAACGCGAAGATATCCAGCAGCGCCCGCATGTTCGCGATCGAGGGCGTGTAGCCCCACACCGCGTCGAGCCCTTCGGTCAGCGTGAAGCGCGTACCGGCCGCACCCATCAGCACGAGCCGGCCGACCCGCCCGGGCGCGCGAATCGCGAGTGCCAGCGCCAGCGCGCCGCCGAACGAATTGCCGACCACGTGCGCGCGCTCGATGTCGAGCGCGTCGAGCAGGCCGAGCGCGTGATCGACCCAGTGGTCCATCGAATAGCGGTACCCGGCCGGACGCTCGGTCTCGCCGAATCCCGCCATGTCCGGCGCGATCACGCGAAACTGCCGTGCGAGCGCGGGCATCGTGAGCCGCCAGTTCGCATAGGCCGTGACACCCGGCCCCGAGCCGTGGATCAGCAGCACGGGCGGCCCGTCGCCGGCGTCGTGATAGTTCGTGTCGATGCCGCCGGCGACGATCCGGCGGCCGATTTCAGGATTGGATGACATGACGCTCCTTCAGTCGATTCATGGGGGACGTTGCGCGTTACCGCCCGCGCTGTTTCGCGCTCTGCCCGCCGATGCCGAAATGCGCCTTCGGCATCTCGGTGATGATCACGCGCACCGATTCGACCGGCGCCTCGAGCGAGCGATGAATGGCCTGCGTGACCTCGGCGATCAGGCGTTCCTTCTTGTCGTCGTCGCGGCCTTCGAGGATGTAGAGATGAGCAACCGGCACGATGGCCTCCTTTCCGTTCAGATGAAACGCAGGCCGATCGAGCCGACGTCCTGCACGCGCAGCGTCACGCTGTCGCCGGCCTCGACGGCCACCGCCTCGGTGATGCCGCCCGACAGGATCACGCTGCCAGCGGGAATCGATTCGCCGCGCGCGCCCAGGTGGTTCGCAAGCATCGCGACCGCGGCGGCCGGATGCCCGAGCACCGCCGCGCCGGCGCCGAACGCCACCGGCAGGCCGTTCTTCTCGAGCACGACGCCGAGCGTGCGCAGGTCGACGCCCTCCACCGCGAGCGGCCGCCCGCCCGTGACGAAGCGCGCGGCCGACGTGTTGTCGGCCACCACGCTCTTCAGGTCGAACTTGAAGTCGCGGTAGCGGCTGTCGATCACCTCGATGCCGGCGATGACGAAATCGGTCGCGGCAAGCACCGCGCCGATATGGCAGCCCGGCCCTTTCAGCTCAGCCCTGGTGACGAACGCGATTTCGGGCTCCACCTTCGGATGGATCAGTGCCGACGTGTCGCACTCGCCGCCGTCGGGCAGGTCGTAGATGTCCGTGAGGAAGCCGAACACGGGCGTATCGACGCCCATCTGGCGCATCTTCGCGTGCGACGTCAGGCCCGCCTTGTAGCCGACGATCCGCGCGCCGCGCCCGAGTTGCCGGCGGCGGATCGCGTCCTGCACCGCGTAGGCATCATCCCAGTCCATCTCGGGATGGCGGTCGGTGATCTTCGGCGTGTCGCGCGCGTCGCGCATGCAGCCGTCGAGATGCTCGCCGAGCGCTTCGACGATGTCGGTGGTCAGGTTCATGCGGCCTCCCGCTTGGCTTGCGCCGCGCGCGCCTTCGCGAGCGTCAGCGCGGTGTCCTCGATCATGTCCTCCTGCCCGCCGACCATCCCGCGCCGGCCGAGCTCGACGAGGAGGTCGCGCGCCGGAATCCCGTACTTGTCGCCCGCGCGCTTCGCGAACAGCAGGAACGAGCCGTACACGCCCGCGTAGCCGAGCGTCAGCGCGTCGCGGTCGATGCGGATCGGGAAGTCCATCATCGGCACGACGAGATCCTCCGCGACGTCCTGGATCTTCCACACGTCGACGCCCGTCTCGATGCCCATCCGCTCGCACACGGCGACGAACACTTCGAGCGGCGTATTGCCCGCGCCGGCGCCGAGCCCGGCCGCCGCGCCGTCGATCCGGTTCGCGCCGGCCTCGATCGCGGCGATCGAGTTCGCGACGCCCATCGCGAGGTTGTGGTGGCCGTGAAAACCGAGCTCCGTATCCGGCTGCAGCGCGTCGCGCACCGCGCCGAGGCGCGCCTTCACGTCGTCGGGCAGCATGTAGCCGGCGGAATCGGTGATGTAGATGCAGTTCGCGCCGTACGACTCCATCAGCTTCGCCTGCTTCACGAGCCCCTCCGGGCTGTTCATGTGGCTCATCATCAGGAAGCCGACGGTATCCATGTCGAGCTTGCGCGCCATCGCGATGTGCTGCTCGGAGACATCCGCCTCGGTGCAGTGCGTCGCGACGCGGATCGTATGCACGCCGAGCGCGTGCGCCTCCTTCAGATGGTCGACGGTGCCGATGCCCGGCAGCAGCAGCGCCGATACCTTCGCGCGCTTGAGCAGCGGGATCACCGCGCCGAGGTATTCGGCGTCGGTGTGCGCGGGAAAGCCGTAGTTGACCGACGAGCCGCCGAGCCCGTCGCCATGCGTGACTTCGATCAGCGGCACGCCGGCCGCGTCGAGCCCGGTCGCCACCGCGCGCATCTGGTCGAGCGTCATCTGGTGACGCTTCGGGTGCATGCCGTCACGCAGCGTCATGTCGTGGACGGTGATTCGCTTGCCTTTGAGGTTCATTGCCGTTTCCTTGTTCGTCCGGTCGTGGGATGAGCGCGCGTCAGGCTGCCTGCGCGGCCGGCTGGAGCGCGAGGCGGCCGGCCAGCAGCTCCTCGGCGAACATCTCGGCGGTGCGCGCGGCGGCGGCCGTCATGATGTCGAGGTTGCCCGCGTACTTCGGCAGGTAGTCGCCGAGGCCTTCGACTTCGAGGTAGATCGACACGCGGTTGCCGTCGAACACAGGCCCGTTGACGAGCCGGTAGCCGGGCACGTAGCGCTGCACGTCGGCGATCATCGCGTGCACCGATTCGACGATGCGCGCCTCGTCCGGCGCGGTCTCGGTCAGGCAATGCACGGTGTCGCGCATGATCAGCGGCGGGTCGGCCGGGTTGATCACGATGATCGCCTTGCCCGCCTTCGCGCCGCCGACCTGCGCGACCGCCGCCGCCGTCGTGCGCGTGAATTCGTCGATGTTCTTGCGCGTGCCGGGGCCGACCGAGCGCGACGACACGGTCGCGACGATCTCGCCGTAGGCGACCGGCTGCACGCGGGATACCGCGCGCACCATCGGGATCGTCGCCTGGCCGCCGCACGTGACCATGTTCACGTTCATCTCGCCGGAGCCGATGTGGTCCATCAGGTTGACGGGCGGCACGCAGTACGGGCCGATCGCGGCCGGCGTCAGGTCGATCATCAGCACGCCGAGCGCGTTGAGCTTGCGGCTGTTCTCGGCATGCACGTATGCGCTCGTCGCGTCGAACGCGATCTGCACGCCGTCGGCCTGCACGTGCGGCAGCAGGCCGTCGACGCCGTCCGCGGTCGTCTTCAGGCCGAGTTCGCGCGCGCGCTTCAGGCCGTCGGAATCGGGATCGATGCCGACCATCCAGACGGGTTCGAGCACGGGGCTGCGCATGAGTTTGGCGAGCAGGTCGGTGCCGATGTTGCCGGGGCCGATCAGCGCGCAGCGGATCTTTCGGGTCATGGGGAATTCCTCGTTTGCCAGTGAAGGGGAACGGCGCCGCTCACGCGAACCGCACCGAACACGCGCCGATCCCGCCGATCGACACGCGGAAGTTGTCGCCGGGCCCGGCCGGCGCCATCGCGGCGAGCGCGCCGGACAGGATCACTTCGCCGGCCTTCAGCGGAATGCCGAGCCGGCCGAGCGTATTGGCGAGCCACGCGATTGCATTGACCGGCGAGCCGAGCGCGGCGGCGCCGGCGCCGGTGCCGATCACGTCGCCGTTTTTCTCGAGCACCATCCCGCAGGTCGCGAGATCGACGCGGCGCGTGCTCACCGCCTGGTCGCCGAGCACGAACACGCCGCACGATGCGTTGTCGGCCACGGTGTCGCCGATCCGGATCTTCCAGTCGCGAATCCGTGAATCGACGATCTCGAAGCACGGCATCACGCATTCGGTCGCGGCCAGTACCATCGCGTTCGTCACGCCAGGCCCGAGCAGGTCGCGCTTCAGCACGAACGCGATCTCGCCTTCCGCCTTCGGCTGGATCAGCGTGTCGAGCGCGATGCAGGCACCATCGCCGTACACCATTCCCGACAGCAGGTAGCCGAAATCGGGCTGGTACACGCCGAGCATGTCCATCACGGCCTTCGACGTGACGCCGATCTTCTTGCCGATCACGGTTTCCCCGGCGTCCAGGCGGCGCTGCACGAAGCGTTGCTGGATCCGGTATGCGTCGTCGACCGACAGGTCCTCGTGCTGCGACGTCAGCGGTGCGACGGGCGTGCGCGAGGTCATCGCGTCGTACAGCCGGTCGCCCAGCGCGGTAATCAACGTGGAGTCCATAAGAGTTTTCCGATCAGTAACGGAGTGGGTCAGAGCTTGATGCAGACGTTGCGGAGTTCCGTGTAGAACTCGAGCGAATGCACGCCGCCTTCGCGGCCGATACCCGATTGCTTCGCGCCGCCGAACGCAGTGCGCAGGTCGCGCAGGAACCACGAATTGACCCACGCGATGCCGACGTCGATCGACGCGGCGACGCGATGTGCGCGGGACAGGTTGGTGGTCCAGATCGCGGTCGACAGCCCGTACACGTTCGCATTCGCTCGGCCGATCACCTCGGCTTCCGAATCGAACGGCATCACGAGCGTGCACGGCCCGAAGATCTCGTCGCGCGCGAGCGGCGAATCGTCGCCAAGGCCCGTCCAGATCGTCGGCTGCACCCACGCGCCGCCGCGCAGGTCGTCCGGCATGTCGGGCACGCCGCCGCCCGTCACGACTGTTGCGCCGAGCTCGGCGGCCTGACGGTAGTACGACAGCACCTTGTCGCGGTGCTCCTGGCTGATCAGCGGGCCGATGCCTGTGGTCTCCGCTTCCGGGCGGCCAGGCCGCAGCCGCTCGGCGCCGGCCTTCAGCGCGGCGACGAAGCGCTCGAACAGCCGACGCTCGACATACACGCGCTCGGTGCCGAGGCACACCTGCCCCGCGTTCGCGAAGCACGAGCGCAGCGTGCCTTCGACGGCCGCATCGAAATCGCAGTCGGCAAACACGATCGCCGCGTTCTTGCCGCCCATCTCGAGGCTGACGGGCCGTGCGCCGTCGGCCGCCGCCTTCATGATCGCCGCGCCGGTGCGCGTCTCGCCGGTGAACGTGATCGCGTTCACGCCGGGATGGGTCGTCAGGAATTCGCCGGCCGAGCCGGGCCCGAAGCCGTGCACGACGTTGTAGACGCCGCGCGGCACGCCTGCCGCGTTCATCACTTCACCGAGCAGCGCGGCCGTCTGCGGCGTTTCCTCCGACGGCTTCACGACCACCGTGTTGCCGCAGGCGAGCGCAGGGCCGACCTTCCACGTCATCAGCAGCAGCGGCAGGTTCCACGGGCAGATCACGCCGACCACGCCGACCGGGCGGCGGATCGCGTAGTTGAGCGCGCCCGCGCCGTCCGGCGTCGCCATCTCGAAGGTTTCGCCCGGCACGTTCTTCACGACGTCGGCGAACACCTTGAAGTTCGCCGCGCCGCGCGGGATGTCGATATGGCTCGCGAGGCTCACCGGCTTGCCGGTGTCGGCCACTTCGGCTTCGAGGAAATCGTCGAAGCGGCGCGTGATGCCGTCGGCCACCGCATACAGGATCTCGACGCGCTGCGCGACGGTCAGGCCGCCCCACGGCCCTGACAGCGCTGCGCGCGCCGCGTGGACGGCCGCGTCGACATCCGCGCGGCTCGCTTCCGCCACGCGCGCGATCACGGCGTTGTCGAGCGGCGAGCGCTTGTCGAACCAGCGATCGCCCGCGCGATAGTCGCCGTCGATGAAGTTGCGGACGTACCGCGGTTCCGGCTGCCCGCCGGCGGGGCCGCGTGTCGCGGCGAGAGGTTCCGTGTCGTACATGATGTGGTTGCCGATAGTCGTGAATCCGTGATCCGGTGCGGCCGCGAAGGACGTTCGCGAGAGACGTTCGCAAAGTACGTTCGCGAGCCGCGTGCCGTGTTGCGTATGCCGCCCGTCACCCGCCGCCGAAGCCGGCCGCGTCGAGGCCCGCGCGGGCACAGCTTTCGTCCTGCGCCTCGCTGCCGCCCGATACGCCGATGCCGCCGATCAGCGCGCCGTCGTCGACGATCGGCAGCCCGCCGCCGAACGCGACGAAGCGCGGGCGCAAGACGAGCCCCTGCCGCACGGCCGCCGAATGCGCGGCCAGCGCGTCGTGCCACGCACCGGTCGGCAAGCCGAAGCTCGCGGCCGTGTACGCCTTGTCGATCGCGATGTCGATCGAATGCAGCGGCGCACCGGGCATCCGCACGAATGCCGCGAGCAGGCCGGCCGCATCGACGACCGCGACGTTCACGCGCACGTCGAGCCGCTCGGCGGCCTCAGCCGCCGCCTGCGCGGCGCGCGACGCGGCGGTCCAGTCGATCGTGCGCGTGACGACACTGCGGGTCGAATCGTTGCCAGCCATGACGCTGTGCTCCCGTGCGGGTCAGGTGTAGACGGTCGTGAACGCTTCGTTCAGCTCACCGGAATGGAAGAAGATCCCGCGCCCGAGCTCTTCCTCGGTCCACGTCGTGACCGGGCGGTCGGGCTGCGCGAGATAGCCGAGCCCCGCGAAGGTTTCGTTGCGGTTGCCGCTCGGATCGAAGAAATAGATGGTCGTGCCGCGCGTGATGCCGTGCCGCGTCGGCGCGACGTCGATCTTCACCTTGTTCTTCGCCATCACGTCGGCCGACTTCAGCACGTCGGCCCAGTCGTCGAGGAAGAACGCGATGTGATGCAGCCCGTTGCGCGGGCCGCCGACGAACGCGATGTCGTGCGGCGTCGAGCTGCGGAACATCCACGTCGCGGCCTGGATCGTGTTGCCCGGGCCGACCATGACCTGCTCGGCCAGGTGGAAGTCGAGGCATTCGGCCATGAAGCGCGTGTTCTCCTCGACGCGGTTCACACCGGATTCCGGGTTCAGCTCGCACATCAGCAGGCAGTGGTCGAGCCAGTGCACGGCCGAGCCTGGAATGTCGTCGGGCCACGGATCGGGATTCAGCGAGCCGACCGCGGTGCCGACCAGCTCCTTCTTCGCGAACAGGCGCAGCTCGTGCCCGCTCGGCAGCAGGAAGCGCAACTGGCGGCCCACCACCGGCAGCGCGCCTTCGGGCAGCATCTCCGTCCGGATGCCGTACGCCTCGATGCGCTGCTGCAACGCGTCGAGATCGGCGTCGTGCTCGACCTTGTAGGCCGCATGCTTGAGCCCCGCCTGATCGGACGGCGACAGGATCAGCGAATACCGGTCCCATTCGTCCCAGCATTTCAGGTAGACGTTGCCGGCCGCGTCGCGCATCGTCTCCTGCATGCCGAGCACGCGGATGTAGTGACGCAACGCCGCTTCCATGTCCATCACCTTCAGATTGACATGACCAATACGCATCACACCCATGGTGAGTCTCCTCCTGGTTACTTGTTGAATACCGGCGCCCCGGCACGGGCCGAGCCGCAGAAAAACGGCTTTTTCAGCCGGCCCGCCACTTCCAGTTCGACGTCGCCGTCCGGCGTGACGCGGCACGCGAGCGCATAGCCGTCACGCTCCTCGTCGGCGCTCACGTGCGCGCGGCTCACCGGCCCGAGCCGGTGCACGGCGCCGCGCAGCACGCGCACCTTGCACACGCCGCACCCTCCGTTCAGGCAGCCGACCGGAATGCCGCGCCGGCCGAGCTTCGCCATTCCGGCCAGCAACGATTCGCCGGACGCGCACGCATAGCGCTCGTCGGTCTGCGCGATCGTCACCGTGGCGCACACGCGGCCCGCGTCCATGTCACACCCGCCGGAACAGCGGGCTGCGCGTCTGTTGCGCGTCGGCCGCCGAGATGAACTTCTCGTGATAGATGTCGCGCTCGAACAGGCGGCCCTTCATCAGCGCGGTGATGCACGCATCGATCATCGCGGGCGGCCCGCACAGGTACGCCTGGTGGCCGGAGAAGTCGCCGTCGAAATGCGCGTTCGCGACGTCGTGCACGAACCCCTGCGCGACCCCGCCGCCGGCATCCGCCGCGCCTTCTGACAGCGCCGGCACGTACGTGAAATTCGGGTAACGCTCGGCGAGCGCGCGGAATTCGTCGTGGTAATAGAGTTCCTTCGCGTTGCGCTGGCCGTAGACCAGCGTGATCGGCGCGGTGACGCCGCCGTCGAGCAGGTCCGCGATCATCGAGCGCGGGCTCGACAGGCCCGATCCGCCGGCCATGAAGATCATCGGCAACGCGGCCGAGCGGCGCACGAAGAAGCGGCCGTACGGGCCCGACAGCCGCACGCGGTCGCCCGTCGCCAGCTGCTCGTGCAGGTAGCCGGTGCCGAGCCCGCCCGGCACCTGCCGCACGTTCAGCTCGATCTCGCCGGTCGCGGCCACGTCGGCCGGTGAATTCGCGATCGAGAACGCTCGGCTCTGCCCGAGCCCCGGAATCTCGAGCTGCACGTACTGGCCGGCCTGGAATTGGATCGGCTGCGACAGCTTCAGGCGGATCGACTTGATGGTCGGCGTGAGTTGCTCGATGCGCGTAACGTCCGCCGCGAAGTCCTTGACGGGGATGATCTCCGCGTCCGGTTCCTCGTCGACGTCGGCCTCGATCACGGTGTCGGCCTGCAGCGTCGCGCAGCACGCGAGCGCCTTGCCTTCCTCGCGCTCGAAGTCCATCAGCGCGAACGGGTTCGCGTCGCCGAGGTCGGTCTCGCCGTCGAGCACAGCAACCTTGCAGGTGCCGCACAGCCCGTGACAGCACGCGTGCGGAATGTAGATGCCCTGGCGCAGCGCCGCGTCGAGCATCGTCTGTCCTTCCTCGACCTCGATCGTGACGCCCAGCGGCTCGATGGTTAGTTGGTGGCTCATGATGGTTCGCCCGTCCGCGTCGCGGTCAGAAGCTCGCGCCGCCGAGGCCGTCGAGGCCCGGCGTGCGGAAGCTGATCAGGTCCTTGTGCCCGAGGCCGTTGCCGGCCAGGCTCTTCGCCGCGTCCGGCGCCCACGGCTCGCCGGAGCGGAACCACTCGACGCGATCCCAGTCGATCTTCGCGAAGTCGGGGTGGTAGCCGTAGACGGGCGGCAGCACGTCGCGCGCGAGCGCGCCGAACGGCAGGTCCGGCGGCAGCGGCAGGCAGAACGGCGCCGGAAACATCAGGTGGTCTTCCCAGCACACGTAGAGCAGCGGTGCGGGAAACTTCCCGACCGCGTCCTTGATCGGGAAGTCGTAGGGTTTGAGCGCGATGACGGCCATGCTTGTCTCCTGTCGGCCGGCGTTCGCGCATGTGCGCGTGCGCCGGTCTCGTTCAAGGTTGCGTAGGTGTTGCGTATCGATCAGTTGCTCGTGGCCTGGCCACGCCATGCCGCGAAGTTCTTCTGGTCTTCCGAGCCTTCGAAATCGAGGTTGTCGCGGCCCATGCCCACCGCGTAGTAGTCGAGCACCGCGGCGAGCGGATCGAAGCCTTCGGCGCTCGGGTCCGTGCCCGGCGGAAAGCAGTTGCCCTGGTGGATCTGGTGCACGGGCAGCCACGCCTGCACGTACTTCTGCGGCTCGTGATCGAAGATTTCCTTGCAGTGGTCGCTGCAGAAATGGAACTTGTTGCCGAGATAGTCCGATTCGCGCGCGCCGATCTTCCGCGGGTTGCCGGGCTCGGTGAACAGCATCGGGATCTGGCAGGTCTGGCACAGCATCGGCAGCGTCTTCATGTAGAAGCGGTTGCCTTCCTTCGCCTGCTCGCCCCAGTAGTCGAAGCGCGGGCGGTAGTAGCGGTCGAACGAGTCGGGATACTTCGCGGCCAACCACGCCATCTCGTCCTCGGTCGGCACCCACGTGTGGAACGCAGACGCCGCGTTGAAGCCGTAGAACGTCGACCATGCCTGATGGCTGATGTGGTCCTTGCCTTCGCACGCGTCCTGCCAGCCCTTCGGCTCGCGAATGCCGTAGCGCGCGAGATCCTTGAACAGCGCGCCGCCGTTCTGCTCCGCGTACATCTCCCACGATTCGCGCCAGCTCATCACCCGCTTCGGCTGCATGTAATCCATCATCATCGCGACGAGCGTCAGCAGCCGGTAGCCACGCCAGAACCACTTGTCGATCCAGCGCTGCACGATCGGTACGTTGCCCGGGTCCTGCTCGAGCAGGAACTTGATGCACTCGATGCCGAGCGTCATGTGGCGCGATTCGTCCGACTGCGCGGAGAAGCCGAACGTGACGGTCGACATGTCGCCGTTGTACGCCGCGCCCGACATGAACGGCACGAACAGCAGGTTCGTCAGCACGTATTCGAACGAGAAGCTCACGGCGGTCAGGAATTCGAACGGCCCCGACGAGTACGCATCCTCGAAGAACGACTTCGGCACCGACAGGTACCAGACGCGGTCGAACCAGTGATTCGAGTGATGGAACCCGTTGAAGAACTTGTTGTACGTCGACATCGCGTGCGTTTCGGTCTGGTAGTGCCGCAATTCGTCGATCGACTGCATCTGGCACGCGATGCGCGCGCCCTCGCCGGTGAAATGCCGGCCGACGTGCGCGAAGCCGCGATGCGCGAGGTATTCGAGCGGCGTCACGCCCTGGATGAACAGCTTCAGCGCGTTGATGTAGCGCGCATCGGTCACGCCGAGGAACGCGTTGTTCTGCGTGAACGCGTCGATCACCGCGTACAGCTTCTTTTCCTTCTCGCCCTGGTATTTCCAGTACGCGTCCATCGTCAGGCGGAACGGGTCGACCCACTTGTCCCAGTCGTGGATCTTGATGCCCTCGTAGCGGTCGTACGGGAAGACCTTGTCCATCGGCTGGTAGGTCGTCTCCCAGCCGAGGCCGCGCGTCATCGCCGCGTAGCGGTCCTTCAGGCCGAGTTTTTTCTTGAGCGTTGGCGTGTCCATTCGTGTCTCCGGTGTTGTCGGTGCGCGTGGCGCGTCGTTCAGTGCGTCCAGCTCAGCGTGAACTGGTCGTCGTCCTCGTCGATGTGGCCGGACAGCGTGATCAGGTTCACCTGAAGCTGTTGCAGGTCAAAGCGCGTGCCGGTCAGTTCCTCGATCGTTTCGCGGCGGATCGTCAGCCGGTCGGGCGAATCGATCTTGACCATGCCGGGCGACTCGACCACCACCGCGAGCGGGTTGTCGGCGACGATCGCCTCGACGATCGGTCTGGACTCCTCATTGGCCTGGAAGGCGATGAATACGTTGGACATGCTGGTTTCCTGGATGAAAGGTGGGCGGCCGGGCTCAGAGCGCGATGCCGAGCTTCGCGACACGCGTATGGAACTGTTCCCGCGCTTCGTCGAGCGCCGCGCGGCCGTCGTCCTGCAGCGCCAGTGCGGCCACCGGCGCGAGCGCCGCGTCTGCCCGCGCGGACCAGTCGCGCGTCCAGCGTGCCAGCAGCGCGCGGTTGTCGTCGGATTCGGCAGCCATCGTCTTCACGACGGCGTCGATCCAGCGGTTCGATTCGGTGTGCCATTCCGGCATGAACGCGGTCAGCATCGCAACCGCCGAGCCGCCCGCGAGCGCGATTCGTTCATCGACGAAGCGGTCGTATACGAGCGGGTAAAGCAGCCCGTCGAGCGCAAGGTTCTGCGCGACGAACAGCTCGACCGGATCGGCGACCACCAGCGTGTCCTCGACGTAACGCCGCAGCGGCTGCCACGCGGCGCCGGTGGCCCACACCGCCTTGGCGGTGTCGAGCACGTCGGGCTCGGCCATCGCGAGTGCGAGCCGTGTGAGGTATTGCGCGACCCCGAGGTTGTCCATCGCGTGAAACATCGCGGGCGCCGTGAATGCGGTGCCGTAGCCGAGCGCACAGACCTGCGCGTTGTTCATGTTCGCGCCCCACGCCGCGTGGCGCAGCGGCACCAGCACGTCGAGCGCATGCGCGGCGACGTCGTCGCGCATCAGGGCGATCATCCGGCGCGACTCGACGAACTCGAAGTTCGCTTCCATCGTGTCCTGCTGGCGCGCCCGCGTGGTCGCCCACGACGCGTAGTAGAACTGGCGCGGGTCCTTCAGCGCGTACCAGTTCGCCATCCGGATCGCCGAGCGCGACGCATCGAAGATCTCGTAATCGGGATCCCACGTCGGCCGGTAATGGAAGTTCGCCTGGGGCTGCGCGCCCATCATGCCTTCCTGGTAGCGCGTCGCTGTCTTGTCGCCGCCGATGTTCTGCGCCACGTGCGCAAAGGTGTGCCGGAGCGGCTTGATGTCGACTGTCTTCAGCTCGATGGTCACTTCTTGCTCCTCAAGGTCATGGGTTCGCTTCGATGTCCAGCCGCGTGACCTGCTGTTCGCGGCAGAACGCGTCGAAGGCGGCAGGAGGCAACGTCAGTTCGACGCACAGCTCCGGCGCGCCGCCGATCGACAACTCGAATTCGACGAAGCCGCGTGTGTTCGTGCCGGTGACGCGGACGCACTTGCGGCCAGGGTCGAGCGGGGAAAGATCGGTGTCGGTTGGATTCATGTCCGGTGTCGCCTCCATGCCGTCCTTCAATGCAGCATCCGTGCCACGCGCGGCCGGTTCGGCAAAAAATCTCGATAATTCAGGGAAAGCCCTGACGCGAAGTTTGAATTCGCGATCCACAATGGCGGTTAACCAGAATGGAAAGCACGCCCGGGCGATTGCGCCGAACCCCAGATTCGGCGGCCCTCTTCATCATTTGAGCAACCCGGCCGCACGCATTTGATGAAATGATCAAACGGCTGCCCGGGTTGGGGCGCCGCCAGTGGAAAATTCGAAAATCACGAGAAATCTCGACGGAGGAGACATGACGCGGCCCAGCCTGCCCCCCTTGCCGCCGGACACCGACCTGCGCAAGCTGATCCATTTTTCGGCGAGCGACGGCCGCATCTGGCTCGCCGGACAGCGGATGGTGCTGCTCCATGCCGGCGCGCTGGCGACGCTGCGCCAGGAGCTGATGGAAAGCGTCGGGCCGGCGCAGACGCGGCGGTTCTTCACGCGCGTCGGCTTCGCCGCCGGCGAACGGGACGCCGCGCTCGCCCGCGAGATCCGCAACGGCGCGTCGCTGTTCGACATGTTCCATGTCGGCCCGCAGCTGCACATGCTCGAAGGCGCCGTGCAGGTCACGCCGTTGCGCTTCGAGGCCGATCCCGCGACGGGCGCGTTCTATTGCGAATACCGCTGGGAACACTCATGGGAAGCCGACGTGCACCGCCGCACGTTCGGGCCGCAGCCCGAGCCGGTGTGCTGGATGCTGATCGGCTATGCGACCGGCTATACGAGCGCCTTCATCGGCCGGACGATCCTGTTCAAGGAAACGAGCTGCGTCGGCATGCACGACCCGCACTGCACGATCGTCGGCAAGCCAGCCGAGGAATGGCCCGACGCCGAGGAAATCTCGTCGTGGTTCAAGGCCGATTCGCTGATCAACACGATCCGCGACCTGCAGACCGAGGTCGAATCGCTGCGCCTCGAGATTGCGCCCGACGATGGCCGCACGCGGCTCGTCGGGCGCTCCGACGCGTTTCGCGCCGCCTATGCGCTGCTCGAGACGGCCGCGCCGACCAAGGTGGCCGTGCTGCTCACCGGAGAGACGGGCGTCGGCAAGGAGCGCTTCGCCCGCGCGCTGCACAGCCTGAGCCCGCGCGCCGCGAAGCCGTTCGTCGCGATCAACTGCGCGGCCATTCCGCACGCGCTGATCGAATCGGAACTGTTCGGCGCGGAGAAAGGCGCATTCACCGGCTCGCAGGTCGCGCGCGCCGGGCGCTTCGAGCGTGCGAACGGCGGCACGCTGTTCCTGGACGAGATCGGCGAATTGCCGCTCGACGTGCAGGCCAAGCTGCTGCGCGTGCTTCAGGAAGGCGAGGTCGAACGGCTCGGCGCGACCGACGGCAGGAAGGTGGATGTGCGCGTCGTCGCGGCGACCAACCGCGATCTCGAACAGGCCGTGCGCGACGGCACCTTCCGCGCCGACCTCTATTACCGGATCAACGTCTACCCGGTGCTGATCCCGGCGCTGCGCGACCGGCAGGACGACATCGCGCTGCTCGCCGACGCAATGCTGGAACGCTTCGCGTCGCTGCACGGCAAGCCCGCGCCCACGCTGACCGACTATGCATACGACGCGCTGCGCGGCTACCGGTGGCCCGGCAACGTGCGCGAGCTCGAGAACCTGATCGAGCGCGCGGTAATCCTGTCGCGCCCCAACCGGCCGGTCGACGCGAAGGACCTGTTCCCCGGCGTCGGTCTGCCGGGCGGCTCTACCGTCGACCGTGCGGGGCAGATCAAGCCGGCCGCCGCGCTGTCGATCGACTGCGCGACGATCCTCGACCAGTTGCAGGGCGGCGGCGGGCTCGACGGCCTCGAGCGCGCGCTGCTGCACGAGGCCGTCGATCGCGCGAACGGCAACCTGTCGGCCGCCGCCCGCCTGCTCGGGCTGACGCGCGCGCAGCTCAGCTATCGCCTCAACCGCAAACAGGATCAGGAGGACGCCTGACATGAACACCATCCTGCCCGCCCACCCGTTCGCCGACGCACTGCCCGACGACACGCCGCCCGCGATCGAGCCGGCCGCCGACGACGCGGTCGAGCCGCATGCACGCACGCTCAGCGAGCATGCGTACCACCAGCTTCGCCAGCACATCATCGAGGGGCACTACCCGCCCGGCGCGAAGCTGCGCGTCGAGCACCTGAAGAACGTGTACGGCGTCGGTGCGGGCACGCTGCGCGAAGCGCTCACGCGGCTCGTCAGCGATGCGCTGGTCGTCGCCGAAGGGCAGCGCGGGTTTCGCGTCACGCCGATGTCGGTCGACGATCTCGAAGCGATCACGCGGCTGCGCATCCATATCGAGGTCGATGCGCTGCGCGAATCCGTGCGGCGCGGCGACGATGCGTGGGAACAAAGAGTGCGGCAGAGCTTCGAGATGCTGTCGGCGTGGGAGCAGCCGGTATCGATCGAGCACCGGACCGCGTGGGAAGCGTGCAACCGGCGCTTTCACGAAGCGCTGATCTCGGCGGCCGCGACGCCGTGGACCTACCTGATCCTGCGCATGCTCTCGCAGCAAAGCGAACGGTACCGGCGCGTGTGCATCGGGCTCGGCGATTCGAAACGCGACGTGCACGCGGAACATGCGTGCCTGTTCGAAGCCGCGATGCGGCGCGCCGATGCACGCGCGGCGCTCGCGCTCGAAGACCATATCGGCACGACGCTTGCCGTCGTGCGCAACGCGCCGCCCGGTACGTTGCCGTTCTAGCTGGAAACGGCGACGCTCGCGCCACTCAGGCCAGCACGGGATACCCGTGCGCGACCGCCTCGTGCTCGAACCGCGCAATCGTGTCGTAGTCGCCTGGCGACAACCGTTCGAATCCCTTCAGCCGCAGCGCGCGCGCCCGTTCCGCATCGGCGACGACCACGCGATCGAGCGCGTCCCGCAACGCGGCGACCTGCGTTTCCGGCAGCGCGCGCGATGCGATGAACGGCAACCCCGGCGCAGAGGCTGTCGTACCGATGATCCGGATGTCCTCCAGCAATTCGGGCAGCGCGTCGCGCACGTACGCGAACGTCACGCAGTCGATCGCCGCGCAATCGGCTTCCGCTGAAGCCAGCGCACGCAGCACGTTCAGGTGCGAGCCGAGCGCTGCAACCGATCCGAAGAATCGTCCGTCGCGCGCATACGGCGCAACCGCATGCCGGAGCGCGTTCATCCCGCTGTGCGAATCTCGACCGTTGAATGCGGCACGCAGCCCGCGGCATGCGGCGAGCGTCGTCGCGCCGCCCGCATGCGCGTGTGCCGACACGGCGAGCACGCTGCTGTAGTGCGCACCGTGGCAGCCTTCCGCATCGAACACGGGCGTCGCGATCAGTCGCACGACATCGCGCAGGCCCAGCATCCGGTACGGATAGCCGCAGGTCTGCGACAGCAGCAGATCGTTGCGCCGCCACAGCGCGTGCAGATCGTCGAAGGGTTCATCGGGAAGCGCGACATCGGCGGCCCCGCCCGCGTTTGCGAACGCATCGAGTGCATCGCGCAGCAGCGCGCGCCACAGCGCGTCGTGGCGCGGCGTCACGTTGTACATCGGCAGGGCGGCGATCCATGGGCTCATGCGGGCATTCTACGCAGCGACGCTCGCTCAGCGGAACCTGATTCAATCCCGGCAAAACGGGGGCCGAACGTGACGCAGCGCGCCCGAAGCTTATCGGCCGCGCGACGATAAGCAAATGCGAATCGATTGGTTGGCCGCGTGGTGCGATCCCGGTACCGTCGTGATGCCTGCCCGAGCCTCGCCACCGCGCGTGATCCCGGACAGGCCGACCGTGATCCGCGAGACACCTGCGCACCCGGGCCGAGCGCACCGGTTCAACCGCTCGTTCCCCGCGCTGCCCGTTCAATCCCGCCTCAACGCCATGGCCGAATACTTCGACGTCGACCACGCGCGTGCGATCGCCGCGCTCGACACCCGCTTCACCGCGCGCACCGAGTGGCCGACCTGGCTGCTGGTCGTCACGATTTACGGCGGCTGGCTCGCCGTGCTGCTGCTCGTGCGCGACGGCACCCTGTCGCTCGCGGCCGCGACGCCGCCGCTGATCCTGCTCGGCGCGTGGCACCTGTCGCTGCAGCACGAGCTGCTGCACGGCCATCCGACGCGCTCCGCGCGCGTGAACAAGCTGCTCGGCTATCCGCCGCTGACGGTCTGGTATCCGTACACGCTGTATCGCGACACGCATCTCGACCATCATCGCGACGAAGACCTGACCGTGCCGGGCGTCGATCCCGAAACGAACTACGTCACGCGCGAGCGCTGGGCGCAGCTGCCGCGCTGGCGCCGCGTGCTGACGGTCGCCCGCAAGACCTTCGTCGGACGCTTCGTCGCCGGGCCGCCGTTGAGCATCGCCGCGATGGGCGTCGACGCATTCGCTTCGTTTCGTCGCGGCGATTTCCGCTATCTGCCGATGTGGGCGACGCACGTAGCCTGCGTGGCCGCGCTGCTCGCGTGGCTGCAATGGGCGATCGGCGTGCCGTGGTGGTATTACCTGCTCGCGGTCACGTGGCCCGCGTTGTCGATCGCGATGATTCGCTCGCTGTACGAGCACCGCGCCGCGCCGCATCCGAAGGCGCGCATCGCGATCAATGAAGCAGGCTTCGCAATGCGGCTGCTGTACCTGAACAACAACTATCACCTCGTCCATCACGACCTGCCGAAACTGCCGTGGTACGACCTGCCGCACGCGTACCGGATGCGCCGCGACGCGTATGCGCGGAAGTGCGGCGGCTTCGTGATTCGCGGCGGGTATCGCGAACTGCTGGCGCGCCATGCGTGGACGCCGACCGATACGCCCGTGCATCCGTTCGACCAGGGCACGGCGTCGTTGTCGACGGGGAGCGGCGTGAAGGTGGCGGTGGTCGACAAGGTGTTGCAGATCAGTACGTGACATGCGGCGAAGGCGCCGGATTCAGCAAACCGGGTGACAGGCCGCACGGCCACCGATTCATCCGCCCCGCCGCACCTTCCTTACGGAAAGCCGACAGCATCGCTCGCACCCGCGCATTGCCAATTGCGCCGGCAATGCCCAGAATGACGGCTCGTCCGGGGCTTCCAACAATCATTCGCCCCGGCTCTGCTCCCGGCCGCGCGCCGCACTCCCCCACGACGATGCAACCGAACACCCCGCCCGGCGCGATCCGCGCGATCGGCAACGACTGGTCCGTTTCCGCGATTACCGCGGGCTTTCTCGCAGTCCTGATTTCGTACGCGGGCCCGCTCGCGATCTTCTTCCAGGCCGCGCAGGCGGCGCATGCGTCGAACGCGATGGTGTCGTCGTGGGTCTGGGCGATCTCGATCGGCGCGGGCGTGTCAGGCCTGTTCGCGAGCTGGAAGCTGAAGGTGCCGGTCATCACCGCGTGGTCGGCGCCCGGCACCGCGCTGCTCGTCGGCCTGTTTCCGCAACTGACGCTCAACCAGGCCGTCGGCGCGTACATCACAGCCGCGCTGATCATCCTGCTGATCGGCGTGACCGGCTATTTCGACCGGCTCGTGCGCCACATTCCGCACGGCATCGCGTGCGGGATGATGGCCGGCATCCTGCTGCCGTTCGGCACGCATGCGTTCTCCGCCGCGTCGGAGCAGCCCGCGCTCGCGTTCGGGATGATCGCGGCCTACGTGATCTTCAGGCGCCTGCTGCCGCGCTACAGCATCGTGCTCGTATTGCTGACGGGCGCCGCGCTCGCAACGCTGCTCGGGATGACGCATCTCGGCAACGTATCGGCGAGCATCGCGCACCCGATCTTCATCGCGCCCGAATGGACGCTCGGCACGACGCTCAGCCTCGCGCTGCCGCTCGTCGTCGTCAGCCTCACCGGCCAGTTCCTGCCGGGCATGACGATCCTGCGCGTGTCCGGTTATCACACCCCCGCGCGGCCGATCATCACGGCGACCAGCGTGATGTCGCTCGTGGTCGCGTGCTTCGGCGGGATCACGATCGTCGTCGCGGCGATCACGGCCGCGCTCTGCACCGGCAAGGACGCGCACGAAGACCCGGACCGGCGCTACATCGCGGGACTCGCGAACGGGGCGATCTACCTGATCGGCGGGCTGTTCGCGGGCACGATCGTCGCGGTGTTCCTCGCGCTGCCGAAGGCGTTCGTCGCGATCCTCGCGGGGCTCGCGCTGATCGGCGCGATCGGCGCGAACGTGCACGGGATCTTCGCGGACGAGAACCACCGCGAGGCATCGCTGATCACGTTCCTCGCGACCGCGTCGGGCATGACGTGGCTCGGGCTCGGCTCCGCGTTCTGGGGGATCGTGATCGGGTCGCTTTCGTATGCGGTACTGAACAAGGTGCGGCGACAGGCGTGATGGGCAACGCGTGTCGCCGCCGCTGTTATCGGGCGTGCTGGCGCACCAGTTGGGCGAGCGCATCGGTCAGCGTCGTCGTCCCGTAAAGCCGCTCCGATACACCCGCCTCGACGTCGATCTGCCCGGCGTTGTGCACGTCGTAGAGATCGACGATCAACTGCGCATGGCGCTCGCTGAGGCCCGCACGCAGCAGCGTCGCGGCCCACGTCTCGCGCGGCAGTTCATGCGCGACGATGGCCCGGCCTGCCGCCGCGCCGAGCGTATCGGCGATCGCCGTCACGCTCACCCGCCGCGGCCCTTCGACACTGACGATGCGCGGCCCGTTGCCGCCTTCCGGTACATCGAGCAGCAGCCGCGCCGCGACGACGCCCACATCGGGCGCCCAGACCGTCGGGAACACCTTGCCGACCGGATGGTGAAAGCTCGGCAGCACGCCGGTGCCGAGCGCGACCGGCAGGATGCGCGTCCAGTTCTGCAGATGCTCGGCCGAACGCAGCAGCGTCACGTGCGTCGGGATCGTCCGCAGCCGTTCCTCGAAGTGATGAAACAGCCGGGTGATGCCCGTATTGCCGTCGCGCTCCGCGCCGTAGTCCGACAGCGCGAGCAGCACCGGAGGCGGGTTGGCGGCGAGCGCGGCGGTCGCGACATCGATCGTCCGCGTCATCGTCGCGGCCGGATCGGGGTCCGCGACCGGCACCGGGCACAGTATCTGCACGGCCTGTGCGCCGTCGATTGCCGACGCGATCGCGTTCGCGTCCGTCAACTCGGCGATCACGACGTCGCAGCCGAGCTGCACGAAACGTTCACGATGGCGTGCGCCGCGCAACACCGCGCGCACGGGATGGCCGGCGTTGCGCAAGGCCGTCACGGTCGACTGGCCGACGTTGCCGGATGCACCGAAGATCACGAACACGATTCGCTCCTGGGGGAGATGATGGCGTGGTGATTGTCGGGTTGCGCGGAGGGAACGGCGCGCACGGAGGGATGAATACAGCAGGAAAGGATGACGGATTGGGTGGCAGTTGCGATGCGAGTTGCCCACGGTCTTGTCTGTCGCTTCGAACCGTACGGTCTGCCACTAGCCGAAGGCGCACGCGGCAATTGTCCAACAGCCTGTTGGAGAATTGCCCCGGGATACAACGCGACACCTCATATCCGGCGCTGTGCCATCGCTCCGTTACGCCCCGCTCCCGCTACCCTCGCCGTCATACGCGAGCCGCAGCCCGCCCCGCGCCCCCGACCGCGCAATCTCGGTCGGCGTCGCCCCCAGCACGCGATTCATCCAGTTCGCCATGTGACTCTGATGCGCAAACCCGGCTTCGAGCGCGATCTGGCTGATGCTGAGCCGGCCTTCGAGCAGCAGCGCCTTCGCGCGCTCGACCCGGCGCCGCACGACGTACTGGTGCACGGGCATCCCGAGCGTTTCGCGGAACAGCACCTTGAAATGCGGCACGCTGATCGACACGAGCGCCGCGAGTTCGGCGAGCGTCATGCGCCGGTCGAGGTTGGCTTCGACATAGTCGATCACGCGCGCGGCCGCCTTCGGCGCCAGTGTGCGGCGGCGCTCGCGAAACGCCGGCTGGCCGTCGACCAGCCGCGCGACGAGCGCCGTGCACAGGCTTTCCGCATAGAGCGGATCCGACGCGTCTTCCGCTTCGAGTTCGGCGGCCATCGCCCACGCGATGTGCTGCAGGCGCGGATCGCGCACCTGCAGCCGGCGGCGGATCTGCCCCTGCGACGGCTTCAGCTCGAGCTGTTCGACGGTCCGCCGCACGAACGTGTCGCTGAGCGCGATATGGAGGATCTGGCAGTCGGCGCTGTCGGTCCACTGGCCGGGCAGGCCGGCCGGAATCACGTCAACGTCGCCATGCGCCTGGATGCGTGACACGCGCTCGCCGTCGCACACACAATCCGCGCGAACGGGCGACCCGATATGCACGCCGATCCGGTGATGCTCGGCCGCCGGAATCCGGTAGGTGCCCGCGCGGATCTGCAGCAGCGACGCACCGAAGCCGTGCCAGCCGAGCCCGCGGCTGGAGCGCAGGCTGACCGGGACGCCGTTGTCCGTCGGCGCCGCGAGAATCGCTTCGCTCATGGCCTTCCTCCAGTGGATGGGGATGTCGAACGCGCATTGTGACGCGTTTTCGGCCCGCCTGCCGGGCCTGCCGGCGGCGCGCCCCGGTTGAGCAGAAAAAGATCATCCGTTTCTGCTCGGGGCCATCCTTGCGTGTGCGCCGGCCGCCGCCGCGCCGCTTACGATGGCCCCATCCGACACCTACGGAGACCGTCATGCCCCATCAGTGCCTTGTTCAACGCGCAGCGTTCACCGCGCGCTCGCCTTCCGCCGCCACCCGCCCGTCAACCGGCCCCCGCTCCCGCAACGACCGCACCACGATCTCAGCCGGGTGCCTGCGCATCGTCGGCTGGTACCGGCTCGAACGGCTGCTCGCGTCGATCCCCGACAGCAACGACGACTTCGGGCTCGTCTGACCGGCCGCGCGGCCGCCCGACCGGCGTCGTCCGCCTACTTGCGCCGCCGCTCGTGCGGCGCGACCGTCGCGCCGTCGATCACCGGTGCGCCCTGCTTGATCAGGAAGTCGCGGAACAGCCCCGTGACCTGCGAAATGCGCCGGTCGGCGAGCGTGACCACATACCATTCGCGCTCGATCGGGTTGCCGGGGAACGGCAGTTGCCCGAGCAGCCCGGCGCGCAGTTCGAGTGCACACGCGTGCAACGACAGGAACGCAACGCCGAGCCCCGCTTCGGCCATCTGCTTGATGGCCTCGTTGCTCGACAGTTCGGAGCCCACATGGAACCGGTAACCCGCGTTCTTGAACAGGCTCTCGACGGTCGAGCGCGTACCCGCGCCGCGTTCGCGCACGAGCAGGTGCGCGGATTCGAGATCCTTCAGCGCAACGCGCTTGCGCTGCATCAGCGGATGGCCGGGCGCCGCGACGAACACCATCGGATGCTTCGCGAACTCGACCGCATGCGTGCGCAGCTCCTTCGGCGCGCTACCCATCACCGCGAGATCGATTTCATGCGTCGCGAGCATGCGGATGATGTCGTCGCGATTGCCCACCTTGAAATAGGTCTTCACATGCGGACGCGTCGCGGTGAATTTGACGAGCAGCGGCGGAATCAGGTACTCGGCCGTCGTGATCGCGCCGATCCGCAGCGTGCCGCCGAGATCGCCCGTCAGCGCGGCCACTTCGTCACCGGCCTCGCTCCACAGATGCAGGATCTCGCGCGCGTAGCGCGACACGATCTCGCCGGCCGCCGTCAGCTGCACGCCACGCCCCACCCGCTGCAGCAACGCGGCGCCCACCGCCTCCTCGAGCAGGCGAACCTGCAGCGACACGGCCGGCTGCGTCAGGTTCAGCTCCTCGGCCGCCCGCGACACGCTGCCGAGCCGCGCAATCATGTCCAGCGCCTTCAGCTGCCGGAACGTCGCGGTCTTTCCTATAAGTGAATACATATGAGTCGCTTATAAACATTAAATTGTTCGAGTGGGTTCGAAACTATATCGTCGGTTCTTGAGCAATGTCATCCGAATCGTCATTAAAGCGGGAGCCCAACATGGACAACACCACGCCCAACCTTGCAACGGACCGCGCACCGCGCCTGCCGCGCATCGTGATCGTCGGCGGCGGCGCCGGCGGCCTGCACCTCGCCACGCGTCTCGGCGATACGGTCGGACGCCGCGGGCAAGCCGAAGTCGTGCTCGTCGACCGCTACCCCACGCACTTCTGGAAGCCGCTGCTGCACGAAGCCGCATCGGGCCATCGCGACCCGGCATCGCACACGATCGAATACGCGGCGCAAGCGAAGCGCCACGGCTTCCGCTTCGTTCAGGGCGCGCTGCAACAGGTCGACCGCGCGGCACGTACGGCGACGATCGCGGCCGTGCAAGACGCGGACGGCACGGAAATCCTGCCGCAGCGCGAGCTCGGCTATGACGACCTCGTGCTCGCCGTCGGCAGCGTGACGAACTTCTTCAATGTGCCGGGTGCGGCGCGCCACGCGCTGCCGCTCGAAAACCTCGACCAGGCCGAGGATTTCCGCCGGAAGTTCCTCGCGGCCTGCACGAAGGCGAATCACCTGGCCGAGCAGCAGCCCGCACGGCACGCGGCGCCGATCTGCATCAACGTGATCGGTGCGGGCGCGACGGGCGTCGAGCTGGCTGCGGCATTGCGGCATGCGATCCAGCAACTGACGACGTACCGCTTCAAGGCGCTGGTGTCCGCGCGCGACGTGCACATCCGGCTGATCGAAGGCGGCCCGCGCATCCTGCCGGCGCTCGACGAGCGGTTGTCCGGCAAGATGCACGCGCAGCTTCGCGCGCTGAACGTCGACGTGCTGACCGATACCCGCGTGGCGGAAGTCGGCGCGGATGCCGTGACGACCTCGACGGGCGAACGGCTCGCGAGCGACATCACGATCTGGGCGGCCGGCGTGGCAGGCCCCGCGTTCCTGCGGGAGATCGGCAACATCGCGCTCAATCGTGCGAACCAGGTGATCGTGACCGATACGCTGCAGACGCCGGACGATCCGCACGTGTATGCGTTCGGCGACTGCGCCGCTTGCCCGATGGCCGGCGCGAGCGGCTTTCTGCCGCCGCGCGCGCAGGTCGCGTACCAGCAGGCCGTGTATCTGGTCAACGCGTTCGCGCGTCGCGTCGCCGGCAAGCCGGTGGCCGGCTTCACGTTCCGCGATGCGGGCACCGTCGTGTCGCTCGGGCATGCGGGCGCCGTGTACCAGGCCGACATCAGCGTGCGTTCGCGCTCGCTGATCGTCGACGGGCTCGCCGCGATCGGCCTGTACAAGTTCCTGTATCGCAAGCACCTGTTCAGCGTGGTCGGCGTGAAGCGTGCGCTGTTCCAGTCGCTGAGCCACTGGCTGCAAAGCCGCAACCAGCCGTCGATCAAGCTGCACTGATCGCGCCTGTTCACACGCGGTATCGCAAGACGGCATATCGGGCGTGCTTCGCTCGATATGCCGTTTTTTCATATGCACATGTGCGGTGCATTCACCGCGTGCGCGAATCTGGTGCATCACATCGAAGGCCGTCGATACGATGCCATTCGCGCGGAATAGGTCGTGCGACACGCATCCCGCGCCCACATTGGCTCGCAACCCTATTCATAAGTCAGATCGTATGAGTCTGATATAAATATTAATTGGTCGCAATTTCCGGATCGACGCTAAGGTGTGTGGCATTCCCGTCGGCGAACGGATCATCACGTCTCTGAAGAGGAATCACCGTGGTTATTGAAGCCATCGTCACCCGTCTCGACGCTGCATTCGCGCAAATCGAAGCAACACCGGATTCGCACGAATCGCGCCATCAACGCGACGCGATCATCCAGTGGCTCGACCGAGCATCGGAAGAAGGATATCGACTCGGTCTCGTCACGACGCTGCCGGCCGCACGGCTCAGCGATATGTTCGAAGGCCAGTTCGGCCGCGCGAACCTCGACCGCTTCTCGGTCGTCGTCACGGACGCCAATCAGCAGGACTCCAGATCAAACCAGCATCCTTTCGACGTCGCACTGCAGGCACTCGGCGTGCCGCCCGAACGCGCGCTGGCGATTGCGAGCAGTGAACCGGAGCGCCGCGAAGCCGAACACTTCGGCCTGTCGCGCTGCGTGAACGTCACCGACACCGTGCGCTCGATCGCATCGGCCGGCCTGCACTGAACGCCGGCACACGGGCCGGCGGCGGCCGGCCATGAACGATCCGGCGGCAATCCGACGATTGCCCGACCGAATTCTGACATTCTGCTGTCAAAGTCGCTTGCAACACTTCCGGGCTTGACCGATCCCTCCCGGAGACGGGACGACGCGAACCTGCATCGTCCCGCCCGTTGCACGCCACGATGACACGCCCGATCCGCACCGCCACCGCCCTCGCGATTACCTGCCTGCTGCTCGCCGCTTGCGGCGGCGAAGACTCGACACCGCCCGCGGCCTCTGCCGACAACAGCGGCTCGACGCCCGTTCCGCAGCCTCAGCCCAAGCCGACACCCGCGACTTACTACCAGACGAAGACGCCGTACCGTCCGCAGCAGGACGCCGCGACGTACGAAGCACCGCCCGCCGGCTACGCGCCCGTCTATGCCGAACTCGTCGCGCGCCACGGCTCGCGCGGGCTGTCGGGCTTCAAGTACGACGGTGTGATCTACGCGATGCTGGTCAAGGCCGAGGCCGACGGCGCGCTGACCGCGCTCGGCGCGCAGCTCAAGGCCGACACGTACGCGATGATGAAGGCCAATGCGCTGCTCGGCTATGGCGTGGCGGGCATCTCGACGCCGGGGTACGGCAACCTCACGCAAACCGGCATCCGCGAACACCAGCAGCTCGCCACGCGTCTCGCGCAGCGGCTGCCCGCGCTGTTCGCGGCCGGCAACCGGCAGATCGTCGTCGTCAACTCGGGCCAGGATCGCGCGGTCGACAGCTCGACGTATTTCTCTGCGTCGCTCGTGGCCGCGCAACCGGCGCTGGCCGCGGCGATCACGCTGCCGGCTGCGCCGTCCGGCTATCCCGCGAACGCACCAGTCGCGCAGCCGGCCGGCACCAACCGTTTCCTGCTGTACTTCCACTCGCTGAAGCCGGCCACCGATCTCGTGACCGATGCGGGCAATCCGTACTACGCGACCTACCAGGCGAGCCAGGCATACCAGGCCTATGCGAACGACACGACGGTGGCCGCGAAGCTCAACACGATCAAGGCCGCGCCGCAGGCGGCCGACGTCGCGCAAACGGTGCTGTCCGCGCTCGTGTCGCAGGCATTCATCGCGAAGCTCGGCACCAGCGGCTACACGTTCGCGAACACGGGCACCTATGCATTCACGTCGACGGACGGCAAGTTCACCAACACGCTGAAGGGCGACGGCAAGACGAAGATCGCGACGGCCGTCGATGCGGTGAACGTGCTGTACAACCTGCTGCAGGTCGCGCCCGCGATGACGGCGGAAACCGGCGGCGTCACGATGGAGAAGTACATCGGCGCGGAGCAGGCGCAGTATCTCGCGTATCTGCAGGATGCCGAGGACTACTACCAGAAGGGGCCCGGCATCCAGGAAGCGAACCCCGTCACGTACCGGATGGCGAAGGTGCTGCAGGACGATTTCTTCGGCGAAGTCGATGCGATCGCGCGCGGCGACCTGACCCGCGCCGCGAAGCTGCGCTTCACGCATGCGGAGATCGTGATTCCGTTCGCGTCGATCATGAACCTGAAGAACGTGTTCGTGCCGACGCCTCAGGCGCAGACGTACACGTACGCGAACAACCCGTGGCGCGGCGACCAGGTGTCGCCGATGGCCGCGAACATGCAATGGGATGTCTATCGGAACGGCTCGCGGCTCATCGTGAAGATGCTGTACAACGAGCGCGAAACGGATTTCCAGGCCGCGTGCGACGGCGCGAAGATCGCACCGGGCAGCCACTTCTACGACTACGCGGGGTTGAAGCAGTGTTACGGGTATCAATGATGTGACGCGGGCAGCGGGTTACGCAGCCCACTCGCCCCCGCTACCCGCCGGCCCTCTCCGGCTCGACCAGCATCACCTCGATCCGCTCCTTGCCCTTCCCGGTATTCCTGCGCTTGAGCGTCAGCATGCCGATCTCGCCGGTCGACGCCGGATGCGTGCCACCACACGCCATCGTCGCGAAGCCGTCGACCGCCCAGAACCTGCGTTGCGCGTCGACGTCGCTGAAGTCGGTCACGATGCGCAGGTCGCGCTTCGACAGATCGGCCGCGGCCGATTCGATCTCGGGAAACAGCGGCGCCAGGCTCGCGTCACTCGCGAAGTCGATGCGCGCCTTGTCCTGCCCGATATGCGCACCGATGCGCTCGATGCCGGGCCTGAGCCGATAGACCAGCTGCAGCACCATTTCTGCCGCGAAGTGCAGACGCATCAGCCGGTACCGCCGCGTCCAGTCGATGCGCCAGGTCACGTGATCGCCGCCCGTCAGCGAATGATCGTGCGGCAGCGTATAGACGATGTCGAGCCCCTGCTTTTCGGCCTGGATGACCGGATAGCCGCCAAGCGACCCCGCGTCGCTTTCCTGCCCGCCCGAAAACGCAAAGAAGATGGTCGCGTCCACCCGCACGCGATCGCCGTCGACGTGGCTGACGACGGTATCCAGCGTGGTCCGGTAGGGATCGTCCCAGAATACTTTCTTCGTCATTGCCCGCCGCACCTTTCGCCGAGGAAAGCACACAGGTTAGCCGGAGCGGGTACCCGTGGCTTGTACGATCTTGCGCCCTTGCGCCGGCGCATCCCCGTCAGGCATGGCACGCGACGCCGTCGCAATCGCATCCTCACCCTTGCGCTCGACACTCCATGTATGGATCGGCCGATGCCCCGGCCGCTCCCATTCGGGCGGCATCCACAGGTGCTTCAACCGCTGCAGGACGGGCCCCGGCGCGAACACGTCGCGCCACATGTCGACGAACTCGTGCAGGTTCAGCACCAGGAAGTTATACGAACGAATCTGCTGCGTGATCCCGTAGTCGACCGGCTCCGTTTCCTCGACATACGTGCCGAACATGCGATCGAAGATGATCAGCACGCCGCCATAGTTCCTGTCGATGTAACGCGGATTGCGGCCGTGATGCGCGCGATGATTCGACGGCGTGTCGAACACGTACTCGAACCAGCGCGGCAGCCGCCCGATCGCCTCGGTATGCACGAAGTACTGGTACGCGAGGTCGACCGCGAGCAGGAACAGCACGACCGCGGGCGGGATGCCGAGCCACACCGGCGGCAGGTAGAACACGAACACGCCGACGAACGCGTTCAGCAGCGACTGCCGCATCGCCGTCGTGAAGTTCATCACTTCGCCGCTGTGATGCGGCACGTGCGCGGCCCAGAACCAGCGCACGCGGTGCGACGTGCGATGGAACCAGTAGTAGCAGAACTCCACGCCGACGAAGATCGGCACGATCGTGAAGCCGTTCACCGGCACGTCGAACCAGCGGTGCCGGTAGACCCACGTGAAGATCGCGCCCGTAAACAGCAGCCCCATCACGGTCTCGGCCACCTGATAGCCGGCGCCGAGCGACAGGTTCGCGACGATCTCCTTCCAGCGAAACGGCTCGCGGCGGCCGCGCCCGGTCATCACCGCGTATTCGATCGCGAACGCGATCAGGAAGACCGGCGTCATGCCGATCAGCAGCACCTGCTTCCAGTCCACGTCGTTACCCAGGAACGCATGGAGCCACGTCATCAACTCGGTCGGCATGTTCGCGGCCTCGATCAAGAACTGACCGGCAGTATGGTCGCGCGCGGGTCGCTCCGCGTTGACACTTGCCGACGATTACTTGACACTTTCCGCCATGCCCGCCGCCTCCCCGCTATCGACGCAGCGCGTCTACTACTCGAGCACCTACGTGCGGCTGCTGTTCGACTATCTGTCCGAGCAGGGCAAGGATGCCGCGCGCGTACTCGGCGAGGCGCGGCCGCCCGAGGACGATCGCGGGCTCACGCTCTACGCCAGCGCGCACTGGCGGCGCCTGCTCGAATGCGCGGTACGCGCGCTCGACGATCCGCTGCTCGGCCTGCACGTCGGCCAGCGGATCACGCCCGCTCATCTCGGTGCGCTCGGCTATGCGCTGCATGCGTGCCGCGATGCCGGCGCCGCACTCGCGCGCTGGCAGCAATACGAACACCTGATCGCGAACGTCGCGCGCATGGAAGTGCGGGTCGAAGCGACGTCGGTCGCGATCGAATGGCACGACGCGCCCGAGCCGCTCGGCCCGCTCGTCGACGAAGTCGCGCTGACGGCCATCGTCCAGTTCGCACGCAATATCACCGGTACGCATCACGGGCCCGACGAGGTCTGCTTCGTGCACCCGTCGCCCGCCGACGAACGGCCGTACGTCGCGTATTTCGGCTGCCCGGTGCGGTTCGGCCAGCCGGTGAACCGTCTCGCGTTCCCGCTGCACCTGCTCACGCAGCCGCTGCGCCAACCGGACGACGCGCTGTTGCAGATGATGGAGCGCCAGGCGAGCGCGCTGCTTGCCGAATTGCGGCAGACGGACGATCTCGAACAGTCGGTGCGCGAAGCCGTCGCGCGCCTGCTGACGCACGGCGAAGCGAGCATCGAACAGATCGCGTCGGACCTTCATGTGTCGTCGCGCACGCTGCATCGGCGGCTTGCCGAACTCGGGCTCAACTTCCGGATACTGCGCGAGGACACTCGGCGGCGGCTCGCGATCGACCACCTGAACGATCCGCGGCTGACGCTCGCGGAAGTCGCGTGGCTGCTCGGCTATTCGGAACACAGCGCATTTACGCGCGCCTTTCGGCGCTGGACCGGTGAATCCCCGCAGCAGTGGCGCAGCCGGCAGCCGGCGCGGGCAGCGAACGTCGCACGCGGCTGAGCGCGGCGCGCAAGCGTACCGTCGACGAACTCGCGTCCGCCCGCGCGGTCGAACGAGCATCGCCGGAGAATCCCATGAAACGCGTTGCCACTGCCGCTATCCTGACCCTGCTTGCCGCCGTCAGCTTGCCGGCCGCCGCCGGTACGACATCCGGCAGCGCCGAGCCGGCTCCCGTTCAGGCGCACGCGAAAAACTGCGTCCCGTCCCGCGATGCCATGCCCGACGCCCGCTCGTCGTCGAAGGCGCCGCCGATCCGCGTATGCGTCAGCGATTCCAATACGCAACTGAACCTGCCGTGGTTCCTGACCGATGTGCTCACCGCGGTGGACACGCACCAGTCGGGCGGCGACCTGCTACGCAAGATGCGCAACGATTTCTGAATCGCGGCCCGCGCGGTGCACCGGCACCGCATCGTTCATTCACCATCGGACTCCCGCAGCACCTGCACGAACGTGCCGACGATGCCGGCCCACATCCCGGGGTCGGCAATGCTGCGTAGCAGCACGAGCAATTCCTTTCGTTCACCTTTCGAAAGCGAGCCATGTTCGCCGCTGATGGTGTTGTAGCGCGGCGTACCGCGCGATGCGAGTGCGCGATCGAGCAGGTAGTTGCGGGCCTGCCCGTCTACGTCGATCCGGATCCACAGCGAGCCGCCGTCGGCCGCGGCTGCACCATCGGTCACAATGACCGTGCGCACGGTATTTTCTTCCATCCCGAAGCTCCGGCGAGACGTGCGACCGTATCGCGCGGCGATCGATCGCACGCCGCCGGCTGGTCGACGAAGACAGCATCACGAAAGAATGTTTCCTGTCGAGACACAATGACAAAACTACACCAATTGTTGAATAACAATATTTCGCAATCTCTCGTCACATCTTATACTTGCCGCGCACCATCCTCGTGCCAAGAGACGGTGTTTTTCGTCCCGGCCGCAAGACCATGCGGCCGGGGGTTTTTTTAGTGCGCTACGCCAATATACATGCGCCATATGCACATGTTTATCGCGGCAAGCCTCCGGAATGAATGGTCGATTGCGACAGGGCTGTCGCAGTGCCCGCCGCGATCGTAGAATCGATCGCATCACGATACCGGCGCGTACAGCGCATTGCCCGAACCCGGCATGACGCATGCGCGCCGTTGGCGTAGCGACCGGTTCGACTTGCCTCTCCAAACACACAACACCAAAGGCGACCGCGGGAATGTCGGCGTTCACGCCAGGCTCGAAGCCAGTTTTCCAGCACAGCGGTGCGTGGCCGCGGATCGCCTTTTTCGTCGCGGTAATCGTTTGCGTGCTCGTACCGGCCTTTGCGATCGCACTGGCCGACCGCTACGCACGCGATACCGTCACCCAGCATGAACGCGTCATCGCGAACGACATCGTGGCATCGGTGGACCGCATCCTCGACGGTGCACGCCTGCGACATGTGGACGAACTGACCGCGCTCGTCGGGCGGCCATGCGCGACGGTATTCCGGACGCTCGCCGAGATCGGCACGCGCCTGCGCTACCTGCGCGCCGTCGCGCTGGTGCACGACGGCCGCGTCATGTGCTCGTCGGCGCTCGGGGCGATCGACTTGCCGCTCGGCGCTTACACACATGAGCCGGAACCGGGCTCGACGCTCGTCACGCTGCTGCGCCAGACGCCGTTCCAGCAGGGTATCCCTGTGCTGCCCGTGTTCTACGCCACCGCGCCCGGCGCGGGCGTGCTGTACCTGATCGAAGGTGACTACGTGGCCGACGCGCTCGCGCACGGTGCGCGCTACGGGACGGAAACCGCGACGCTGTCGATCGCGGGTTCGGGCCATCTCGATCAAAACGGGAAGTATTCGCCGGAGTCGGCCACGGAACCCGCAGGTGGAAGCACGATCCTGTCGCCCCGCTGGCCGTTCACGGTGCGGGTTGCCGCATCCACGCACTATGCGTCGCAAATACGGCATCGCTATCGGCTGATCGCCATTACGATCGTGCTGCTGGCGGACGGCCTCGTGATGGCGGCCTACCTGCTGGCGATGGCGCCGCGCCGGTTGCTGCTGAAGGCCGTGCGCAACGCGCTCAGGCGCGACGAGCTCCATGTCGTGTACCAGCCGATCGTCGATGTCGAGACGCGCAGGACCGTCGGCGTCGAGGCGCTGCTGCGCTGGCAGCATCCCAAGTGGGGGCCCATCAGCCCGGCCGTGTTCATCCCGCAGGTGGAGTCGAGCGCCGTGCTGCCGAAAGTGACCGAATTCGTGCTGCGGACCGCCGTGTCGGAACTGTCCGCGCTGGCGTCATCCGCGCCGCTGCGCATCGCCATCAACATCGCGCCGAAGGATCTCGAGCGCACGCGGTTCGTGTCCGTCGTCGAGGACGCGATCCGTGCGCTGCCGCCCGGCTTTACGCTGGTGCTCGAAGTCACCGAGCGCATCCTGCTCGAAAAGAACGCGCGAACCACCGCGATCTTCCATGCGCTGAGAGCGAAGGGCGCGAAGTTCGCGATCGACGATTTCGGCACGCATCACAGCAATCTCGACATGCTGTCGCGCTTTCCGTTCGACTACGTGAAGATCGATCGCCAGTTCGTCTCGCAACTGAACGACGGCAGCGCGGGGTTGATCGAAGGGATCGCGTCCGTTGCGCATCACTACGACCTGAAGATCATCGCGGAAGGTGTGGAGACCGAAGTGCAGCACCGCGCGCTGCATGCGGTCGGGATTCAGTATGCGCAGGGCTATCTGTATCAACGGCCGCAGCGGGTGGAGCATTTGAAGGAGGGGGTTGCGTGGGTGTCGGTGTAGGGGGATTGCCGCCGGCGCATACGCATCGGCGGCCACTGTACGCCGTATTGACTGTCTTCCCCGGAGTTTTTCGTTCGTCGGTGTTTGCGTGCAATCTGTCGTTCTCTCAGGAGTCCGACATTGATGCACATCCGCAGCGCCGCTCGTCAGTCGAACGTATGCACGATGGCGGACGCCTTGGTTGCGATCAACCAGTTGCCCTCCACCTTATGCATGACGAAGTGATCGTTGAACAGCCTGTTTCCGATCCGCACCCGCACGGTAGCCGTTGAAAGGCCGTCCGAGATATTCTCCATCGAGAGGATCGCCTCGTCTCTGGGCGCGCCGGTCGATCGCGGACTCGGCCTCCCGTTGATGAGCGCTGCATACTCCCGCGACGACAGAATGCGCAACTGGCCCGCATCCAGCCACTGAATCAGGCAGCTCGGGTGAAAGACCTTGCCGAAGTCACGGCTCTTCGGCTCATAAGCCAAATTGAAATAATCCTCGATCAACGCGACGACTGCTTGGGTCTGGTTCATGGCTGGCTTTCCTCGGTAGTGAACGGCTCGTATAGTGAGCGATCCTCCCCGCCTTCGGCTACGGCGACCCGGTTATCGCTGCCATTACAGGAACACATGGATCATGGAAGACCTCGATGGAGGACTTGTAAGCGGCTTGCTCGTCCTTGCGGCCCTGGCCGAATCCGGGAGCTTTGGTCGTGCTGCATCTCGTCTGGGCAAGACTCAACCTGCGGTCAGTCGTGCTATCCAGCGACTGGAGGACCGCCTGCGCGCGAAGCTCGTGCATCGCACCAGTCGACGCGTTGACGTGACGGACACCGGCCATGAGCTGCTGTCAAAGGTGTTGCCGTTACTCCAGGGGATCGAAGAAGCGACCGTCGGCGCCTCCGACCAGACCTCGGTCGTCAACGGAACGCTCCGCGTCGCGTGCGATGCCGTGTTCGCCCGCCTGGTGCTGGCGCCGGAGCTGGCCCAGTTCATGAAGGACCACCCTGCTCTTCACCTGAAGCTGGAGACCCGGAACGATCTCTCGGACCTGGTAAGCGACGGATTCGATCTCGCCATCCGATTCGGACCGCCATCCGTTTCAACCCTGGTCTGTCGCAGGCTATATAGTCCGCGGGTCCTGACCGTGGCCGCACCGTCCTACCTGGAGCGACGCGGTCGGCCGAAGTCGCCGCAGGACCTGGTCGATGATGGCCATGAATGCATCCTCGCCATCGACCCGGCTACCGGCAGACCTTTCGAATGGGAATTCTGGCGTGACAACGAGAAAGTAAAGGTGGCCGTAGGCGGAAACCTGACGCTCACGGACGCAGGAACCAAAATCGGCGCCTGCCTTGCAGGCTACGGGATCGCTCAGGTGATCGACCTCGGGATCGACACCCACTTGCGTGCGGGCACGCTGGAGCCGGTTCTGACGGATTGGTGCGACGAGACGTTCCCGCTTTACGTCTACTATCCCAGCCGGAACCACGTTCCCGCCAAGGTAAGAGCGTTCATCGACTTTGTTGCCGGCATGATGCCCGGGCTACAGTCGAAAGGCCATGGCGCCGGCCAGCCGCCGCAACCGGTTATGCTGGAGACGCTGCGTCGCGAGTAGTCTTCTTTCGCTCGCGCGCCTGACCTTCCGCGTCGACCGTCATCGCCATGTCGTCGCCTCCGTTGCGTTGCATCGGCATCGCCCGGCGGTCGCTTCATCATCGCGTCGACACCGCCCCTGGCCGGATGCGAAACGTTATGCTCCTTCGCCTGCCCGCGAACGGTCACACCTGCCGCCAACAGTTTTGAGGAATCGTGACGCCGGCCGGCGCGCACGAGATCGCGCATCGCCCAATGGCTTCCTGCCATCTGTTGCCACGCGCCCCCGTCGGCACGACCTCCATTCAAGCGCTAAAATCCGCCGCCTGGGCATCCACAACGAGCAAGCGTTTTGACGGCGTTCGAGCAGGGTTTCATCCTCACCCGCCACTGGCGGGACACCGCATCCGGCATCGAGATCAAGTTCTGGCTGGCAACCGAACACGGTCCGCGCCGCGTGCGGTTGCGCCCGCAGGAAGCCGTCGCGTTCATCCCGGCCGAACAGCAGGCGCTCGCCGAGCGCGCGCTGGCCGGCGAGCGCGAGGCCGAGTTGCGCCCGCTCGCGCTGCGCGACTTCCGGCAGCGTCCGGTCGTCGGCCTCTATTGCAAGCGCTATCGCCATCTGTCCGGGCTGCAGAAGCGCCTCGCGGCGGCCGGCGTCGACGTCTACGAAGCCGACGTACAGCCGCCCGACCGCTACGCGATGGAGCGCTTCATCACAGCCTGCGTGGAGTTTCGCGGGCAGCCCGGCCGCGACGGCACGCTGAACGGCGCCGAACTGAAAACCGCGACCGGCTATCGCCCGGCGCTGCGCTGCGTGTCGCTCGACATCGAAACCAGCGTACACGGCGAGCTGTATTCGATCGCGCTCGAGGGCTGCGGGCAACGGCAGGTCTACATGCTCGGCCCGCCGAACGGCGACGACAGTGACGAAGCGGGCGCCATCGACTTCCGCCTCGACTACTGCGACAGCCGGCCCGCGATGCTCGCGCGGCTCAACGAGTGGTTCGACGAACACGATCCCGATGCGGTGATCGGCTGGAACCTCGTGCAGTTCGACCTGCGCATCCTGCACGCGCACGCAGAGCAGTTCGGCGTGCCGCTGAAGCTCGGGCGCGGCGGCAGCGTGCTCGACTGGCGCGCGCACGGCCAGCAGCCCGACCACTTCTTCGCGGGCGCGGCCGGCCGGCTGATTCTCGATGGCATCGACATGCTGAAATCGGCGACGTGGACGTTCCCGTCGTTCAGCCTCGAATACGTGTCGCAGGCACTGCTCGGCGAAGGCAAGTCGATCGACAACCCGTACCAGCGGATGGACGAGATCCAGCGCCGCTTCGATCACGACAAGCCGGCGCTCGCACGCTACAACCTGAAGGACTGCGAGCTCGTCACGCGCATCTTCGACAAGGCCGACCTGCTGTCCTTCGCGCTCGAACGCGCGAGCGTGACGGGCCTCGCGGCCGATCGCACTGGCGGGTCGGTCGCGGCCTTCACGCACCTGTACCTGCCGCGCATGCACCGGCTCGGCTATGTCGCGCCGAACCTCGGCGACGTGACGGGACAAAACAGCCCCGGCGGCTTCGTGATGGATTCGCGCCCCGGGCTGTACGACTCGGTGCTCGTGTTCGACTACAAGAGCCTCTATCCGTCGATCATCCGCACGTTCCTGATCGATCCGGTCGGGCTGATCGAAGGGCTCGCGAATCCCGGCGACGATGCATCGGTGCCCGGCTTTCTCGGCGCGCGCTTCTCGCGTACCGCACACTGCCTGCCCGATATCGTGCGCCGCGTGTGGGAAGGCCGCGACGATGCGAAGCGGCAGCGCAACGCGCCGCTGTCGCAGGCGCTGAAGATCATCATGAATTCGTTCTACGGCGTGCTCGGCTCGACGGGCTGCCGCTTCTTCGACCCGCGCCTCGCGTCGTCGATCACGATGCGCGGGCACGAAATCATGCACCGCACGCGCGAGCTGATCGAAGCGCAGGGTTACGAAGTGATCTACGGCGATACCGATTCGACGTTCGTGTGGCTCGGTCGCGCGCACGACGACGACGAAGCCGGCGCCAAGGGCCGCGCGCTCGTCGAGCACGTGAACCGCTGGTGGCAGGCGCACCTGCGCGACCACTTCGGGCTCGAGAGCGCGCTGGAGCTGCAGTACGAGCGGCACTACCGCCGCTTCCTGATGCCGACCGTGCGCGGTGCGGAAGAAGGCAGCAAGAAGCGTTACGCAGGCCTCGCGGCAGCGGCCGACGGCGGCGAGGATCTCGTGTTCAAGGGGCTCGAAACGGTGCGCACCGACTGGACGCCGCTCGCGCAGCAGTTCCAGCGCGAGTTGTACCGGCGCGTGTTCAGCCGCGAGCCGTACCAGGATTTCATCCGCGACACCGTGCGGCGCACGCTGGCCGGCGAATTCGACGACCAGCTCGTCTACCGCAAGCGCGTGCGCCGGCCGCTGCGCGAGTACGAGCGCAACGTGCCGCCGCACGTGCGCGCGGCACGGATCGCCGACGAGTTCAACCACGCGCAGGGCCGGCCGCTGCAGTACCAGCGCGGCGGCTGGATCAGCTACGTGATGACGACGGCCGGCCCCGAGCCGCTCGAGACGATGCGCTCGCCGATCGACTACGCGTTCTACCTGAGCCGCCAGCTGCAGCCCGTCGCGGACGCGATCCTGCCGTTCCTGCGCGACGATTTCGAACGCGTGATCTCCGGGCAGGGGCAGTTGTTTCAGGAGTAGCCGCGCCACGTCGGGCACGGGAGAAACGTCGGGCCGGTTAAAATACCGCGCTGCTGCGCGTCCTGCCGCAGCCGAAGGAGATTCATCATGACCGCACGTCGCGGAACAGCGGTCGCCATCGCGCCCGGCCACGAGACAGCCAGCCTGTCGAAAGCCCAGAAAGCATTCAATGCGCTCGTCCAGCAGATCGAGAAGCGGCGCGAGCGACTCGGCGCGTGGGAAGCCGTGATGCCGGTCTTCCAGAAGAAATTCGTCGACGAGCTGTTGCCGCTCGAACAGACGTCGACCGCGCTGCGGATCCGGTTGCTCAATCAACTCGACGACGCGTACCTGCAAAAGGGACTAAGCAAGGCCGAGCAGCGCACCCTTTCCGGGATGATCGCCAACATGGCGCGCGACTTGCTCGACTTCAGCGACGATGCGCAGTTGAAGGCCATCCACGACCGGCACAGCGCGGCCGATCATGGCAGCGACGCGGCGGCCGAGCCCCGGCAGACCAAACCCGCGACGGAACCGGAATCGACGCCCGGCGTGGCCGCGGAAGACGATCTCGACGCGCTGTCGCCCGAAGAGCTCATGGCGCGCATGCAGGCCGAACTGGACGAACAGTTCGAGCGCGACATGGCCGAGCACGCGGCCCGCGAGGCACAGCGCGCCAAGCGCAAGAAAGCACCCCGGCAATCGGCCGCGCTGGCGAAGCGCGAAGCCGAGCAGGCCGAATCGAGCCGCTCGATCCGCGAGGTCTATCGGAAGCTCGCGAGCGCGCTGCACCCCGATCGCGAGCCCGATCCCCAGGAACAGGCACGCAAGACCGTGCTGATGCAGCGGGTCAACCACGCTTATGCGAACGGCAAGCTCCTGCAACTGCTGGAGCTGCAGCTGGAGATCGAACAGATCGACCGGCACGCAATCAACGGGCTCGGCGAGGATCGGCTCGCGCGCTACAACGGCATCCTGGAAGATCAGCTGCGCGAGCTGGATCAGGAGATCCAGGACGTCGAGACCGGATTCCGTCGCACTTACGGAATCGCGCCGTCGGTCAAGGTCGCGCCCGATACCATCATGCGCATGCTCACGCGCGACATCGCGGGCACTCAGCGCAGCATCCACGACCTGAACCTGACGCTGCGCGAGTTCGACGATCCGGCGAACGTCAGGGAATGGCTGAAGGACATGAAGCGCCAGCAGGCATTCCCGCGTTTCGACGACTAGCCGTGCCGGGCGGGCCTGCATCCGGCCGCCGAACATCGAATGCGCAGTCAGCCCGATGGCATGACTGTGCGCCCCTCATCGATCGGCATTCCGCGCGAACAATACAAGCAGAAACTGGCCACTCCGAACTCCGTACGTCACCCACTCTCACGGATTCAGGAACACAGCTGGACAGGAATCGCCATTTATTCGGCCGATCCGGGTTCCTAAACTTGTCTCGTCGGTTCAGCCAGCCGCAATCGCGCCGAACCGCAACGAAACCGTCTGAGGAAACCGTGAAATCCATCATCGTCACCATCGCCACTGTCGCAGCTACCGCCACCGCTCTCCTCGCCGCACCGACCGCGTCGTACGCGCAGTCGTCGCACTCGACGCTCACGCGTGCGCAGGTGCGCCAGGAGCTGCTCGACCTCGAGTCGGTCGGCTACGAGCCGATCGCCGGCGACGGCGACAACTATCCGGGCGACATCGTCGCCGCGCAGGAGCGCCTGGCGGCCAAGCGGCTCGCCGAACGCAAGAACGCCGAAGCGGCCTACGGGTCGAACGGTACGCCGGGCACGGATTCGGGCGCGCCGGCGGTTGCGGTGGTGAAGCCGTAACACCGGACGCAATCACGCGACGCACGGCCACGCATCGACGCAGGCGAGCGGCCACGCCACCCGGCCGCCGCGCTGCGTCGCGGTCACCCGCTCACGCGAACCGCCCCCGTCACGCCCGGTGCCCCGAGATCGGCCCCGCTTCGCCGGTCAGGTTGAAGATGCTGTCGATCCACGCAAGAAACGTCGAGAACGTGAAATCCGACCACTGCTGCGTGCGGAACGCCTTCATCACCGGCGTATCGGCCGGGTCCTGCTGGTTCAGCAGGTTGTCGACGAACGTGCCGATATCCGCGTCGATGCCGTTCTCGTGGATTCCCGACCCGGTGAAGCTGACCGCCGTCACCTGATGGTTGGCGATGAAGTCGTTGCGCGCCCACGGCATGAAGTAGCCGAAGTTCGGCAGCGGGTTCAGCGTCTGCTTCAGCCCGTCCAGTTCCTGGTCGAACATCGCGAGCGACAGCGCATCCTTCGTCGCGTCGTCGGGCGCCGCGATCACGGCCGGCACGAACGCGCGATAGTGATACGCGGCGATGATCTTGTCGCGCTGATAGCTCGAGAAGCCGAAGCGGTCGTGCGGGAATGTCGCCGACAGCGCCGCGTACGCGCTCCCCATGTTGCCGGGATCGAAATGGCTGGTCAGCCGGCTGTTCACGGTGATCATCCCGTCGGGGCCGGTCATCCCCCACTCGGTGCGCACCCGGTCGTACAGGCCGACCGACGGATGCGAGGCCGCATCCGCATCGAACGGCGTGTTGAACACGGTGCCCGCATCGTCGAGCAGCGAACTATGCGCCTGCGGCTGCAGCGTGTTGCGCAGCGTCGCGTAGTTCGCGAGCGTGCCGTAGCCGCCCGCGCTCATCCCGTACACGAGCAGCCGGCTCGGCTTGCCGAAGCCGTGCGACGTCAGCCACTGCGCGACGGCCTGGATGTTCTTCAGCCCGCTGTAGTGCTGCAACCGCCAGTCGCCGCTCGGCGACGTGTAGTTGCGCACCGCGCTGCCCATGTGGATATCTCCGGTGCAATAGGGCACGAAAACCTGTGTCCACTGCTGCGTCTCGACCTTCGGTTCGCCGACGAGAATGTGCGCGAGATCCATCCGCGTGAGCAACGGCGACAGGAACGATGACAGCAGCGCCTCGTTCGCGGTGCCGTTCATGTAGTTGTGCGGGATGCCGTCCGGGTTGAAGCCGCCGAGGCCAGCCTCGGCGCCGGTCGACGTCTGCGTGCAGGTGCCGTAGTCCCAGCACGCGCCGCCCGGCTCCATCATGTACAGCAGGTTGTCCGACTGCGCGCGATTGATGTAGAAGCGCATCGGCGTGCCGTTGCCGCACGATGCACCGGTGCTCTCCGGCAACGTCACTTCGTACCACGAATAATATGGAATCAACGGATCCGGCATCGTCGTATCGGCCGCGTGGCCATTCAGTGCCGCGCAACCAAGCAGCGCGGCAACGGCCGCGCGCAGCAGGCTTCGTGCTGTGGACATCTCCCCTCCTTGTCGATGGACATGACGCGGCCACCGGGCATCGTCCCGGCGTCGCGGATTCGGCGCTCAGTGCACGCCGGACGGTGAAGCGCCGTCGAACAGCTGGACGCGCAGCGCCTGCAGGCGTTGCGCGATGACGGCTTGTTGCTGGTCGGGATCGGGAATGCTCGCCTGAACCTGCCGGACGACGTCGCGGCTCTGCTGTTCGTACGAGAGATAGCGCGGGTCCTGCGCCGGCGACGGGCCGACCGTCTGCTGCGCATAGGTGTCCCATTGCGCGCGCATCGACCGGATCGCCGCGCTGCGCGTCGCGGGGTCGGCTTCGGTATCGGTCAGCAGTGCAGCGCTCAGCGCTTCGGCCTGCACGGGAACGATCTCGTTGCGCGCGACATGGTCGGGAAGTTCGTCGAGAATCCGGCGCGCAAGTGCGGCGCGCTCGTCTTGCGGCATGCTGTTGCGGCGATCCCCATACGCGGCAACCTCGTCGCGAAAGCGCGCGAACGCGACGATACGCTTCACTTCGGCGTCCGCATCGGGGCGCCCCGCGAGGCTGCGACGCAGCGCGTCGACGTCTAGCCGCCGCTCCTCGGGGCCGGGTGTCGCGGCGCCGGTGCCGAACGTATCGGCCGCGCCTGGCTGCGCGCTTGCCGTCGCGGCCGGCGTACCGGATGACGCGGCTTGCGCCGGTGTCGTCGCTTCATATCGCCAGACTGCAACGACGGCCACGCCGATCGCCGCGATCGCGCCCGTGCGCCGCCAGAGTGCCCTGTTCTTCTTCACGTCGCCTCCTCGTCACGTCATGCCGTTCTTCGCCGGTGCATCCGCGAGTAGGTTCTAGGTCGAATCCGGCATGCAGTCAAAAGCGGCGCTAGAACGCAGGCACTAAACCTGCTCGCGTCGGCCATGCCCGGCACAACGTTTGAAACGCATTTCGTTGTCGGATCGGCAAGCGCACTATGTCGCGCGTCACGCCCGTCCGGCGGTGGTTCGGGCCGATACGCGCCGTATGCGCCTCAACACCAAGCAAGCGGCGATCCAGCCGCACGGCGCGCGATGGTCACGCATGGACGTGGCCGATACGGATGGCCGGATAAGACCCGTCGAACGACCCGCTGAGCGCTTGGTCGTCATTTTGGCCAGCCCTATGCTGGTTTCCGACACGCGCCGAACGGTCGGCGCGACGCACACCCCACCCAGCCGAGCCCGTTCCATGAGCCGTGCAGACCTTCCCCATCGCGCACCCGCCGCCGTCCACGACTACCCGACCTATCGCGACGCGCTCGCCGGCCGCCGGCTACCCGCCGCCTTCGTCGACCTCGACTGCCTCGACGCGAACCTCGCCGACCTGAAGCGCCGCGCACGCGGCCTGCCGATCCGGCTCGCGACGAAGTCGGTGCGCTCGCGCGAACTGATCGGCGCGGTGCTCGCCGCCGGCCCGTTCATGCAGGGGCTGCTGTGCTACTCGGCCGCGGAAGCCGCGTGGCTCGCCGACGGCGGGTTCGACGACATCGTCGTCGCGTATCCGACCGTCGAGCCCGACGACCTGCGCGCGGTGGCCGCGCAACTCAGGCGGGGCCGCTCGATCACGCTGATGGTCGACGACGCCGCGCAGGTCGACGCGATCGACCGCGTCGCACACGAGGAACGCGTGACGATCCCGCTCGCGATCGATCTCGACATGTCGTCCGCGTATCCGGGCCTGTACTTCGGCATGTACCGCTCGCCGGTGCGCGACGTAGCCGGCGTACTCGCGCTCGCGAGCCGCATCGGCGAGCGGCAGCACGTGCGGCTCGACGGGTTGATGGGCTACGAAGGACAGATCGCCGGCGTGGCCGACACGGAGCCGGGCAACGGCGCGCGCAACGCGCTGGTGCGTCACCTGAAGCGCCGCTCGGCACGTGAAATCAACGCGCGCCGCCAGGCGGCCGTGCAGGCGCTCGCGGCGGCAGGCCATCGGTTGCGCTTCGTGAACGGCGGCGGCACCGGCAGTATCGAAAGCACGCTCGGCGATACGTCGGTCACCGAGCTCGCGGCAGGCTCCGGCCTCTACGCGCCCGCGCTGTTCGATCACTACGCGGCGTTTCATGCGCAGCCGGCCGCCGGCTTCGCGCTGCCGGTCGTACGGATTCCGCAGCCGGGCATCGTGACCTGCTCAGGCGGCGGCTATATCGCATCGGGCCCGGCCGGCAAGAGCCGTCTGCCCCGGCCGTGGCTGCCGGCCGACTGCACGCTGATCGACAACGAAGGCGCAGGCGAGGTGCAGACGCCCGTGCGCGTGCCGCACGGCGTCGCGCCGGCGATCGGCGATCCGATCCTGTTCCGCCACGCAAAGGCCGGCGAACTGTGCGAACGCTTCAACACGCTGCTGCTGATCCGCGGCGGCCGCGTGGTCGGCGAAGCGCCCACCTATCGCGGCGAAGGCAAGAGCTTTTTCTAGCGGGCCGCGCCGCCCGTCGTTCAAACCGGCCAACCCGTTCAACCCATTCAAACGACAACCACGGAGACAATGCCATGTGGCGCAACTGGTCGGGATATGTCTGCAGTCCTGATGCAACCGTGTCGACGCCTGCGTCGCACGCCGGGCTCGCGGCCGTGCTGCGCGACGCGGCGGCAGCCGGCGCCACCGTGCGCGCGGCCGGCGCCGGTCATTCGTTCTCGCCGCTCGTGCAGACCAATGACGTGATCCTGTCGCTCGACGCGATGCAGGGCGTGATCGACGTCGACCGCGACCGGCGCGTCGCGCGCGTGCATGCCGGCACGCGGCTGTGGGCGCTCGGCCCGGCACTCGCCGCGCACGGCCTCGCGATGGAGAACCTCGGCGACATCAACGTGCAGTCGATCGCCGGCGCGACCAGCACCGGCACGCACGGCACCGGCATCACGCTCGGCAACCTGTCGACGCAGATCGACAGCCTCACCTTCATGTGCGCGGACGGCAGCGAGATCCGCGCGAGCGCCGACACGCATCCCGACCTGTTCGCGGGCGGCCGGATCGGGCTCGGCGCGCTCGGCGTGCTGACCGAGATCGGCCTGCGCCTCGTGCCCGCGTTCAAGCTGCGCCTCGAGCGCGGCGGCATGCAGCTCGACGACTGCCTCGCGCAAGCGGACGCGCTGATCGCGAAGCATCGCTCGTTCGAGTTCTACTGGTTCCCGCATACGGACACCGTGCTGACCAAGGCATGGGACATGACCGACGAGCCGGCCGACTCGGTGCACTGGGCGAGCCGCGCATCCGAATCGTTCCTCGAGAACACGGTGTTCGGCGCGCTGTGCGGGCTCGGCAAGCACATGCCGTCGCTGTGCCCGGCGCTGAGCCGGCTGTGCGCATCGACGGTGTCGGCCGGCCGGCACGTCGATGCGAGCTACGCGATGCTGTCGACGGTGCGCCGCGTGCGCTTCAACGAAATGGAATGGTCGGTTCCGGCCGAACGCGGCGCCGACGCGCTGCGCGAAATCCGCGCATTCATCGCGCGCCGCAGCTTCCCGCTGATGTTCCCGATCGAATACCGCTGGGTGCGCGGCGACGACATCTGGCTGAGCCCCGACTACGGGCGCGACAGCGTGCGCATCTCGGTGCACCAGTATCGCGGGATGCCGTTCGACGCGTACTTCTCGGGCGTGCAGGCGATCTGCCGCAATCACGGCGGGCGACCGCACTGGGGCAAGGTCCATGCGATGAAGGCCGCCGAACTGGCCGCGTGCTACCCGCACTGGGACGATTTCCTCGCGTTGCGTGAACGGATGGACCCGCATGGCCGCTTCCTGACGCCGTACCTGCGCACGCTGTTCGGCCTGCCGCAACACGCAGGCGCAAGCGCAGCCGCAACCGCCCGCGCCGCGCCAGCCCGACGAGGGACACACCCGATGCACGAAACGGCCGGCATCGCACAAGATCGGCCGCGATCCAACCAGGAGGCCTCATGAGCACAGCCACCCTGCATGCCGCCGCGCAGTCGCGTCCCGATCCGTCGACCGGCGCCGTCGTCCGCCTCGCGCTCGCGTTCGCGGCGGCCACCAACGGCCTGATCCTGTCGCCGTTCCTCGTCGCGGCCGTGATGACACGCTTTAGCCTCGACGAAGGCACCGCGACCGCGCTCGTCAGCGCCGAGATCCTCGGCATCGCGATCAGTTGCGCACTGCTGTCGCACCGGATCGCACGCGCCGCGCGGCCGTTCACGCTGGCCGGCCTGGTCGGCACGATCGCCGGCCAGGCGCTCAGCGCGGTCGCGCCCGGGATCGTGTCCGCAGCGGTCGCGCGCGGGATGACGGGGCTGTTCGAAGGGATGCTGTTCGTCGTCGTCGCGTCCGGCGTGTCGCAGCGCGCGTCGACCGACCGCCTGTGGGGGCAAATCAACCTGCTCGCGGGCGTCATCAACGGCGGCATCCTCGTGCTGATCTCCGCATTGCCGGCCGCCTGGCTCGGCCGCTGGGTGTTCGCGCTGCTGGCGGCCGTCGTCGCCGTGCTGGCGCCCGCGATCCGCGGCATCGACGCGTTCGCGAGCGCGCCCGCGCAAACCCACGTGCGTGCCGGCACGCTGCCGTGGCGGCCGGTGATCGCGATCTGGGTCGTGACCGCGCTCGTCTACGGCGTGCAGGCGTCGCAATGGGCGATCGCCGGCTTCGTCGGCGAGCGTGCCGGGCTGTCGCCCACGACGATCGGCGTACTGCTGTCGGTGTCGTCGCTGCTGGGCTTCGTCGGCGCGGCGATTCCGTCGCATCCGGCCAGCCACCCGCACCGCCTCGCGCTGATCTGGGCCGCGCAGCTCGCGATGATCGCGTCGATCGAATGGTTCTTCAGCGCGCGCAGCGGCAGCGCGTACTTCCTGAGCCAGTTCGTGCTGAACAGCGCGTTCTTCGTGATCGTGCCGTTCCTCACCGGGATGCTGTCCGACGTCGACCCGGACGGCTCGCTGGTCGCGCGCACGCTGGTCGTCACGTTCTTCGCGGCCGGCATCGGCACCGCGCTGTCGGGCGCGCTGCTCGGCCGCTTCGGCGGCATGCGCGTCGCCCACGTGCTGTGCGTGGCCGTGCTGGCCGCCGCCCCGTTCGTGCGGCTCGCGCTGCGCCGCGCGGCGCCCGGTGCGGTGGCCAGCGCGTCGCCCTGACCGCAGTGCGCCATGCCGTGGCCGCGACGCACCGCGAGAATGGCCGCCGCGGCCTTGGCCCGTGCAAATTTGGCTTTCTACATTCGTTTCCGGCGGTACGAGCCACCCCCCATGTCGATGCGGAGTCCATAAGAATGAATCGTCACGATACCGTTCGCGCCGCGTGCTGCGCGATGATGGCCCTGGCAGTGACCGGCGCGCACGCGCAAAGCAACGTGACGCTGTACGGCGTGATCGATGCGGGCATCCGCTACGAAACGCACGGCGTGTCCTACGGCGCCGACGGCTCGCCGGTGTCGACCGGCCGCAAGATCTCGATGGCTGACGGCGGCGGCCTGACGGAAAGCTACTGGGGCCTCAAGGGGCAGGAGGATCTCGGCGGCGGGCTGTCCGCGCAGTTCAACGTCGAAAGCCACTTCGGCCCGAACAGCGGCGCGATCGTGCCGGCCGGCTCGCCGAACTTCTTCCAGGTCGCGTACGTGGGGCTGACGTCGACGTCGCTCGGCCAGCTCGCGCTCGGCCGCCAGTACAACGTGCCGTTCGAGATGGTGTCGCTGACCTACGGCTCGAACCTGTGGGCCGGCCCGCAGGATCCGTACTTCAACCTGTTCAAGCCGGAGCAGACGATGCTCGCCGGCTCGCGCACCAGCAACATGATCCAGTACTGCGCGCAAATCGGCAGCCTGTACCTGCTCGCACAGTACGCGCCGGGCGGCCATGCGGGCGGCGGCGCGCTCGGCAGCCAGGCCGGCGCGGCGGTCGCGTATGCGCCGGACAAGGGGCCGTTCACGGTCGGCGCGTCGTTCATGCGCAGCTGGGACGACGTCACGCACGCGAAATTCGACATCTATGGCGGCGGAGGCTCCGTCACGCTCGGCAACGCGACCATCAACGCCGGCTATATCGAGAACGCGCGCGACAACGACTTCACGTCGTTCACGAACGGCCCGTTCAGCTCGACCGATCTCGCCGCGCTCGGCATCATCTCGCCCGCGCAGGTGGTCGATCCGTCGGTGCCCGGCGGGTTCCGGCGCCGCAAGATGGCGCTCGCGGGGCTGACCTACAGGTTCACGCCGGCGTTCACGGCCGCCGTCAACGCATGGTGGACCACGCAGTCGGGCTACACGCCGGACTTCGACGGCCGCGCGCGCCAGTTCCAGGTGATCGCCGGCTACAGCCTGTCGAAGCGCAGCATGCTCTATGCAGAAGTCGACTACGCGATCTATCGCGGCGGCCTGATCGGCGCGCAGCTGGTCGGCATCAACGGGCAGTCGCCGAGCACGAGCACCACGCAACTCGGCGCGACGGTCGGCCTGCGCCACTACTTCTGAAGCGGGGCCGCGCAGGATGTGGGCAATCGTGGCCGGGGAGGCACCGGGTTTCCGGCCGGGCGGGACGAGTACAATCCATGGAAAAAAATACGGAGCATCCATGGACGATACCGACCGTTACACGACGGCGAATCTGCCGGTCCATCTGTTGCGGTGCCTCGCGGAGACAAGCAAGGAGCTGGGCATCGACCCCACGCGGCTGTGCCTCGGGCTCGGCTTCGACGTCGCGGACCTGTCGAATCCGTCGTGCCGGATTTCGTTGCGCCAGGCGAGCACGATGATCCGCCGCGCGCTCGAGATGGCGCCGGGGCGGGCGCTCGGCCTCGAACTCGGCACGAGCGAGACGATCGCGTCGATCGGGCTGGTCGGCTATGCGATGCTGACGAGCCCGACGCTGAAGGACGCGATCTCGGTCGGGATGGAACTGCAGCGCCACACGGGGCCGCTGCTGCGCTTCGACGTGACGTCGGATGCACGCACGCTGTCGATCCGCGCGACCAACGTCTTCCTCGAACCCGACATCGAGGCGTTCCTCGTCGAGGAAGCGTTCGGCAGCTTCATGAAGATCGGGCGCTCGCTCGTCGGCCCCGCGTTCCAGCCGAAGGTCGTCGATCTCAGCTACCCGCCGCCGGCCTATGCGGAGCAATACGCGCGCGTGTTTCCGTGCCCGGTGCGGTTCGAACAGGAGCAGAACCTGTTTTCATGCGACGCCGCGCTCGGCAACCGCCCGATCGCGACCCATGATCCGCTTGCGCATCGGCAGGCGCTCGAATTCCTGCAGGACGCGCTGCCGCCCGAACCCGAAGGCACCGAATTTCTCGAATCGATCGAACGGATCATGCGGCGCGACCTGCGCCACGCGCCGTCGCTCGCCGAGATCGCCGCGCAGCTGTGCATGAGCGAGCGCACGCTGCGGCGGCGGCTGGCCGATCAAGGCGTGTCGTATCAGACGGTGATCGATACGATCCGCCGCAAGCGCGCGTTCACGCTGCTGAGCAACCCGCGGCTGTCGATCGAGGACGTCGCGCACGAAGTCGGGTTCAGCGACGCACACAACTTCCGGCGCGCGTTCAAGCGGTGGACGGGGCACGGGCCGCGCGAGGGGCAACGGCCAGCGTAGCGCCCCCACCGCGCAACCGCGTCGCCGTTACGCCGCACCCGCGAGCGAACGATCGAGCGCAACGAGCGTTTGATACAGCACGCGCGTGCCGTCGAGCAGCTGCTGCGGCTCGATCCATTCTTCCGGGCAATGGCTGCGGCCGCCCAGGCACGGAATGAAGATCATCCCGATCGGCCCGGTCGGCGCGACGTACACGGCATCGTGCCCCGCGCCGCTCGGCAGCCGCATGCTCGGATAGCCGAGCTGCGTGGCCGCCTGTTCGACCGCGTCCATCACGAGCGGCTGGCAATCGGTCGGCCGTGCGCGGCTCACGTGCTCCGCGCGCGCGCTCAACCGCAACGCATCGAGCCGCGCGGCCGCACCGGCCAGCAGCGCCTCGGGGAAAGCGTCGAGCACCGCATCGCTGTCGCTGCGCACTTCGAGCATCAGCTCGACCTGCCCCGGCACCGCGTTCGGCACGTTCGGCGTCATCGCGATCCGCCCGATCGTCGCCACCACGTAGTGCGGATTGCCCGACTGCGCCGACGCGCGCGAATGCGCGGCCTCGATCAGGTGCGCGGCGCCGACGAGCGCGTCGCGACGGATGTCCATCGGCGTCGTGCCCGCATGGTCGGGCTGCCCGGTCACGGTGATCAGCACGCGCCGGATGCCGACGATGTTGGTCACGACGCCGATCGGCAGGCCGCGCGTCTCGAGTACCGGGCCCTGTTCGATATGCAGTTCGACGAACGCGGCCGTGCTGCCCGGCGCGCGCAGCGGTTCGCGCAGCGCATCCGGATTGCCGCCGATGCGGCGCAGCGCTTCGGCGAGCGTTTCGCCTTCGGCATTCGTCGCGCGCAGCATGCCGGCATCGAGCACGCCCGACAGCGCACGGCTGCCGACGCACGAGATGCCGTAGTCGCTCGGCTCCTCGGACAGGAAGTCGATCACCTCGAACGGATGGTCGAGCACGATGCCCTGCTCGTTCAGCGTATGCGCGACCTCGATGCCCGCGAGCACGCCGATGATCCCGTCGAAGCGGCCGCCGCCGACCACCGTGTCGCAATGCGACCCCGTGACGAGCGGTTTCGTGCAACGGCCGCTGCCTTCGCGGCGGCCGATCAGGTTGCCGCCCGCGTCCATCGACACGGCGAGCCCGGCTTCGGCGAACTGCGCGGCGAGCCATGCGCGCGCTTCGGTGAAGAGCGGCGAGAACGCGCGGCGCGTCCACGGGATGTCGGGCCGCGTAAAGCGCGCCAGTTGCTCGACGCGCGCATTCAGGCGTTCGGCGTTCAGCGGCGGGAAAGGCGTCGGATTCATGCGTGCTCCTGTTCGGTGGCGATCGACCGGCTGCCGTGCGGCTTCAGGAAGCGGCCCGAGCCTGCCGGATTGACGATGCGCTCGCCGTCGTACACGAGCGCGCCGCGACAGTAGGTGGCGGCGATCCGCACCGTGAATTCCATCCCTTCGAACGCGCTCCACTGCACGGCCGACAGGCTGCGCGAAGGATCGAACGCGTAACGTTCCGGTGTGAGAATCACGAAATCCGCATCGGCGCCGATATCGAGCGACCCTTTGCGGTCGTCGAGCAGGAAATGCCGTGCCGGGTTCGTCGCGAGCAGTTCAGCCACCCGCGTCGGCGCGATGCCATGCTGTTCGCAACCGGTCCAGAATGCGGGCAGCAGCGTTTCGAGCCCCGGGCCGCCCGACGCGTTGCGGAACACGTTCGGGTCGCCCTTGCGTTCGAGCCCCCAGCTCACGTGATCCGACGACACGAACGTGCATTCGCCGCGCGCGATGTGCGTCCACAGCAGATCCTGCTCCGCGCGCGGCCGGATCGGCGGGTAGTGCTTGGTTTTCGCGCCGAAACGCTTCGTGTGCGTTTCGTGGTCGAGCATCAGGTACTGCACGCAGGTCTCGATGCTTGCGCGATGGCCGGCCTGCCGGAACATGTTGCACAACTCGAAGCCCCGCGACGTCGACACGTGCACCGCGTGCGCGCGGGTACCCGTCTCCGCGCCGATCTCGTAGATCAGCGCGGTCGCGAGGTTCTCGATCAGCGGCGGATGCGCGCGCAGGAAGGCGTCCCAGCCCGTGTCGCCGGCCTCGATCATCCGCGCGATATTCTTGCGCGTCATGTCCTGCATCTGGTTGTGCACGCCGCACGCGAGGCCCGACGGCGCGATCAGCCGGAACGCGTCGTACAGCACGTCCTCCTCGACGCGCGGGAACCGGCCGGGCGTCGCCTCGAACGTCGAGAACTTGAACGCGCACACGCCGCCGTCGATCAACCCGGCCGCCGCTTCAAGGCCGTGCTTCGCGTTGAGCGTGCCGTACAGCGCGACGTCGACGTGGCAATCGCGCTCGGCTTCAGCGATCTTGCGGTCGAGCTGCGCGCGCGACGCGACCGGCTCCGGATCGTCGTACGGCATGTCGACCATCACCGTCACGCCCCCGGCAGCGGCCGCACGCGACGCGTGACCGAGCCCCTCCTGGTTCGCCTGGCTGGCCGCATGCACCTGCCCGTCGACGACGCCCGGCAGCACCCACTGCCCGCGCGCATCGATCGTGTCGCGCGCCGCCGGCGGCACGCCCGTGCCGCGCGCGGCGATCCGCCCGTTCCTGATCGCGAGCCAGCCGTCGTCGACCACCTCGCGCGCATCGACCAACCGGCCGCGCACCACCTGTTCGAATTCGCTCATCTGCGCCTCCTGCTTTTTTGATCACGAGCAGTTTAGGCAGCGCTCTGCCAGAATGTCTCATGCCGATTTATCACCCCCACATAACATGGAGTTAAGGCTGTGCGTCTGAACCTGCGCCAGATCGAGGTGTTTCGCGCCATCATGCTGACCGGCTCGATCAGCGGCGCCGCGAAGCTGCTGCACGTATCGCAGCCGGCCGTCTCGCGGCTCATTTCGTATGCCGAGCAGCGGCTCGGCCTCGCGCTGTTCGAGCGCATCAAGGGGCGGCTCTACCCGACGCCGGAAGCGCAGCGGCTGTTCGTCGAAGTGAATGCGGTGTACCAGGGCGTGCAGCGCGTCAACGAAATCGCGGAAGACCTGATCGAGAACCGGATGGGCCACCTGCGCATCGCGTGCAGCCCCAATCTCGGGCAATCGCTGCTGCCGCGCGCAATCGCTGCGTTCTACGAACGCTTTCCCGACGTGCGCATCATCCTGCACACGATGATCCCGAGCGTGCTGCTGCAGGCGGTGCTCACGCAGCAGGTCGAGCTCGGCATCGCGTTCCTGCAGGACACGCATCCGAACGTCGAGAGCCAGCGCCTCTATGAAAACCGGATGGTCGCGGCCGTGCCCGCGTCGCACCCGTTCGCGCGCCGCAAGACGCTGGCCGTGCGCGATCTCGCGGACCAGCCGCTGATCGGCTATGGCAGCGACATCCCGCTCGGGCAACTGGTGCGGCGGCTGTTCAGCGACGAAGGGCTCGTGCCGCAGGTCAAGATCGAGGTGCAGCAGGCGCACGTCGCGTGCGCGCTCGCGCAGGCCGGCACCGGCATCGCGCTGATCGACGAGCTGACGGTCGCGGGCCCGGTGTGGCCGCAGATCGTCGTGAAGCCGATCGTGCCGACCATTGCCGCGCCGGTCAGCGTGCTGCACCCCGTGCTCGCACCGCTGTCGCGCCTCGCGCACGAGTTCATCGACACGCTGCACGCGCTCTCCGCCTCCGCGTGAATTTCGTTGCCCGAACAGGCTGAAACCGTTGTCCAGCCTGCGTTTCATCGTCGTACAGACGGCGACGGATCACCCCGCTCGCCATCCGCTGCTCAAGCGTCACCGGGATTACCCTACGCTTAACATCGCGTTATGAAGTCTCCATAAAATAGCAATAACGCTCAATATTCGGCGTCCCTAGAATCGTTTGGACAGTACCGCCACACAAGGCTTTCCGGCCGGCGCGTACAGCCCTTTTTCCCTCTCAGGACAAACGACACATGGGACGCATTCTGTCTTCGAAGGACGTCGAAGCCGCCGTCAAGGGCGGTTCGGTTTTCGCATGCGGCGGCGGCGGCTGGGCCGACCACGGCCGTGAACTCGGCACGCTCGCGGTCACGATCGGCCGCCCCGAACTGGTAAGCATCGACGAGTTGCCGGACGACGCGTGGATCGCCACGGCCGCCGCGATCGGCGCACCGGGCGGCCTCACCGACTGGCAGATGCTCGGCGCCGATTACGTAAAGGCCGCGCAGCTCGTGCAGGACGCGCTCGGCGCGCCGCTCGCGGGGCTCATCATCGGCCAGAACGGGATGTCGAGCACGCTGAACGCGTGGCTGCCGTCCGCGCTGCTCGGCACCAAGGTGGTCGATGCGGTGGGCGACATCCGCGCGCATCCGACCGGCGACATGGGCTCGCTCGGCCTCGCGTCGAGCACGGCGCCGATGATCCAGGCGGCGGCCGGCGGCAACCGCGAACACCATGCGTACATGGAAGTGGTCGTGCGCGGCGCAACCGCGAAAGTGTCGCCGGTGCTGCGCAAGGCGGCCGACATGGCCGGCGGCTTCATCGCGAGCTGCCGCAACCCGATTCGCGCATCGTACGTGCGCCAGCATGCGGCGCTCGGCGGCATCAGCCGCGCGCTCGCGCTCGGCGAAGCGATCATCGACGCCGAGCGGCGCGGCGGCAGCGCGGTGATCGACGCGATCTGCGCGGCCACGCACGGCGAGATCATCGCGAGCGGCAAGGTCGAGCGCAATACGCTCGAATACACACGCGAAGCATTCGACGTCGGCCTCGTCTACCTCGGCAGCGGCGCGCAGCGCGTGGTCATTCATGTGATGAACGAACACATGGCGGTGGACGATTCGCATGGCGAACGGATCGCGACCTACCCGGACGTTATCACGACGCTCGATGCCGAAGGCCGCCCCGTCAGCGCGGGCCAGTTGAAGGAAGGGATGGAGATCCACGTGCTGCGGGTGGCGAAGGCGCACATTCCGCTGTCGTCGTCGGTGTTCGATCCCGCGGTGTATCCGCCGGTCGAAGCCGCGCTCGGCATCTCGATCGCCGACTATGCGCTCGCGCGCTGACCGGAGGGCACGATGACGAACCGCACCTTCGAAGTGACCTCGGGCACCACGCTGCGCTGCAAGGGCTGGCGCCAGGAAGCACTGCTGCGCCTGCTCGAAAACGTACTCGCCGTCGGCGAGGATCCCGACCAGCTGATCGTCTACGCGGCGCTCGGCCGCGCGGCGCGCGACTGGCCGTCGCACGACGCGATCGTGCGCGCGCTGAAGACGATGGACGAGAACGAGACGCTCGTCGTGCAGTCCGGCAAGCCCGTCGCGCTGCTGCGCACGCATGCGAGCGCGCCGCTCGTCGTGATGGCGAACTGCAACCTGATCGGCCAGTGGGCGAAAGCCGAGCACTTCTACGAACTGGAACGGCGCAACCTGATCTGCTGGGGTGGCCTCACGGCCGGCGACTGGCAGTACATCGGCTCGCAGGGCGTGATCCAGGGCACCTACGAGATCTTCTCGCGGATCGCCGAGCGCCATTTCGACAACGACCTGCGCGGGCGCTTCATCCTGACGGCCGGCCTCGGCGGGATGGGCGGCGCGCAGCCGCTCGCGGGCCGGATGGCGAACGCGGCGACGCTCGTCGTCGAGATCGATCAGACACGCATCGACAAGCGGCTGCAGATCGGCTTCCTCGAACGGCAGGCGCGCGATCTCGACGAGGCGCTCGCGCTGATCCGCGACGCGCAGGCCCGGCGCGAACCGATCTCGGTCGGCCTGCTCGGCAACGCGGCCGACGTGTTCCCGGCGATCCTCGCGCGCGGCGTCGTCCCCGACATCGTCACCGACCAGACGGCCGCGCACGATCTCGTGTACGGCTACGTGCCGTCGGGCTACACGCTCGACGAGGTGCGCGCGCTGCGCGACATCGACCGTACGAAGCTGATGGACGCGAGTCGCGCGTCGATCGTGCGGCACGTCGAAGCGATGCTCGGCTTCAAGGATCGCGGCGCGATCGTGTTCGACAACGGCAACCTGATCCGCACGCATGCGAAAGACGGCGGCGTTGCACGCGCGTTCGAGATCCCGGTGTTCACCGAAGCGTTCCTGCGCCCGCTGTTCTGCCGCGCGATCGGCCCGTTCCGCTGGATTGCGCTGTCGAACGACCCGAACGACATCCGCATCATCGACGACTACCTGCTCGAACACTTCCCGGACAACCGGATCGTCACGAACTGGATCCGCAAGGCACGCGAATGCGTGCCGTTCGAAGGGCTGCCGGCACGCATCGCGTGGCTCGGCCACGGCGAACGCACGCGGCTCGCGCTGGCGGTCAACGCGATGGTGCGCGACGGCGTGCTGGCCGGGCCGGTCGCGTTCACGCGCGACCACCTCGACGCCGGCGCGATGGCGCACCCGAACATCATGACCGAGAACCTGCGCGACGGCTCCGACGCGGTGGCCGACTGGCCGCTGCTGAACGCGATGATGAGCTGTTCGTCGATGGCCGATCTCGTCGCGATCCATTCGGGCGGCGGCGGCTACAGCGGCTACATGACGAGCGCGGGCGTCACCGTCGTCGCCGACGGCAGCGCGGCCGCGAATGAGCGGCTGACGCTGTCGATGACCAACGACACCGCGCTCGGCGTGATCCGCTACGCGGACGCCGGCTACGAAGAAGCGCTCGACGAAGCGCAACGCAAGCAGATTCCGCATATCCGGCTGTAACGGCCGGCTCGCACGACGACAGGACAGGAGATCGAAGTGAAGCAAACCGCGGTTCCCCTCGACACGGCCGACGCCGTGTCGCCCCCTACCTCGAGTGCCGGGCGCGCGATCGCCGCGGCGTCGATCGGCAACGCGCTGGAGTGGTACGACTTTTCCGTCTACGCGTTCTTTGCCGTGTATATCGCGCAGAACTTCTTCCATCGCGGCGACACCGGCACCGAGCTGGTCGAGGCGTTCATGGCGTTCGGGATCGGCTTCATCGCGCGGCCGCTCGGCGCGCTCGCGATCGGCGTGTACGGCGATCGCGCGGGCCGCAAGGCCGCGCTGACGCTGACCATCCTCGTGATGGCGGCCGGCACCGGCATCATCGCGTTCGCGCCGCCGTACACGGCGATCGGCGTCGGCGCGCCGCTGCTGATCCTGTGCGGCCGCCTGCTGCAGGGCTTCTCGGCCGGCGGCGAAGTGGGCGGCGCGGCGGCATTCCTGATCGAGCATGCGCCGGCGGACAAGAAGGGCCGCTACGCGTCGTGGCTGCAGGCGAGCATGGCCGCGTCGAACATCCTCGGCGCACTGGTCGCGACCGGCGTGACGCTCACGCTGTCGCGCGAACAGATCGGCGACTGGGGCTGGCGGATCCCGTTCATCCTCGGCCTCGCGATCGCGCCGGTCGGCCTGTGGCTGCGCAAGACGCTCGACGAAACCCCGCATTTCCGCGCGGAGATGGCACGCGCCGCGCATGCACCGGCCGAACGCAAGGCGCCGCTGCTGCAGGTCGTGCGCGACTATCCGCGCGCGCTCGTGGTCGGCACCGGGTTTTCGGTGTTGTGGGCAGTGTGCGTGTATGCGCTGGTGATCTACATGCCGACGCACGTACAGCGCGCACTGCATTTCGACGGGCGCGACGCGTTCATCGCGTCGCTGGTCGGCAACTGCCTGATGGCCGTCACCTGCGTGTGCGCCGGGAGCTGGTCCGACCGCTTCGGCCGGCGCAAGGTGCTGACGGCCGGTGCCGTGCTGATGCTCGTGTCGGTGTATCCGCTGCTGCACTGGCTCGCCGACGTGCACACGCTCGCCGCGCTGATCATCGTGCAGAGCGCGTTCTGCGTGATGGTCGCGATCTTCACGGGCGTCGCGCCCGCCGCGCTGTCGGAGCTGTTCCCGACCAAGGTGCGCGCAACCGGCATGTCGCTGTCCTACAACATCGCCACGACGATCTTCGGCGGCTTCGCACCCGCGATCCTCGCGTGGCTCACGCAACGGTCCGGCAATCCGTTCGCGCCCGCCTGGTATGTGATGGTCGCGAGCGTCATCGCGCTCGTGTCGATCGCCGCGCTGTCTTCCACGTCACGTCACGCCTGAAATCGGAGAACTGCTTCATGCAACGCTTCCTCATGCGGAGCGCGATCGCGCTCGCGCTTTTCGCCGCCGTCCCGGCCTTCGCGGACGTCACGCTCGACGGCCGGTCCGTCACGCCCGAATCGATCGCACGCATCGCCGACGGCGAAGCCGTGTCGATCGCGCCGGCCGCCCGCCAGCGGGTCGTCGCCGCGCACGACGTGCTGCTGAAGGCCGCCGCGGCCGGCCAGCAGATCTACGGGCTGACGGTCGGCGTCGGCCTCAATAAAGACCGCGAGATGGTCGATGCGCACGGCAAGCTGAGCCAGGAAGTCATCGACGCGTCGACGCGCTTCAACATCGGGCTGATCCACGCGCACTCGGGCAGCGTCGGCCCCGACATGAGCGTGCGCGTGGCCCGCGCCGCGATGGCCGCGCGCCTGAACGCGATGCTCGACGGCGGCGCCGGCGTGCAGCCCGCGATCGTCGATGCGTACGCGCAGTTCCTCAATCGCGGCGTCACGCCCGCGATGCCGGCGGACGGCTCGATCGGCGAAGCCGACATTACGATCCTCAGCCACGTCGGCCTCGCGATGCTCGGCGAAGGCGACGTGTACTACCAGGGCCGCAAGGTCGCGGCCGCCGATGCGCTGAAGTCGGCCGGCATCACGGCGATCCGCCCGTACGGCAAGGACGCGCTCGCGATCCTCAGCTCCAACGCGTACTCGGCCGGCATGGGCGCGCTGGCGCTCACCGACATGGCACGTCTCGCGCAGGTGTCGAAGGTCGTGTTCGCGCTGAGCCTGCAGGGGCTGAACGGCAACGTGTCGCCGTTCCGCGAGGACACGCTCGCGCTGCGGCCGTTCCCGGCCACGCTGCGCGCGGGCGCGGCACTGCGCACGCTGCTTGCGGGCAGCAGCCTGTGGAACCGCGATCCGGACCGGCCGCTGCAGGATCCGCTCAGCTTCCGTTCCGGCGTCTACCTGCTCGGCGAAGAGGATCGCACCTACGACGAAGCGCGCACGCTGCTGCAGGTGCAGCTGAATTCGAGCGACGACAACCCGGGCGTCGCGGTCGGCGTCACGCCGAAGTCGAACCGCGCGCAGGATGCGGCCGGCTATGTCGACGGCGGCGGCGCGGTGCTGCCGAGCGCGAACTTCGAGCCACTGCCGTGGGTGCTCGCGTTCGAACAGCTCGGGCTCGCGCTCGGCCACAACGCGCTGGCCTCCGCGCAGCGCATCGTCAAGCTGAACGACCCGCACCTCACGGGCCTCTCGCGCTTCCTCGGCACCGAGGACACCGTGCACGCGTTCGGCGCGATGGAGAAGCCGCCGACCGCGCTCGCGATGACGGTGAAGTCGCTCGCGATGCCCGTGTCGCTCGACTACCTGCCGGTCGCCGGCGGCATCGAGGACGTCGCGACGAACGCGCCCGACGTCGTGCAGCGCGTGCAGAAGCAGATCGACGCGAGCTACACGCTGCTCGGCCTCGAACTGATCGAGGCGGCGCAGGCGATCGACCTGCGCCAGCGTAAGCAGCCGTCGTTCACGCTCGCGCCGGCCACGCAGCCGCTGTACCGCGCACTGCGCACGAAGGTCGCGTTCCTCCAGCGCGACCGTCCGCTCACGCCCGACTTCCGCGCCGCCGATACGCTGCTGCGCGCGTATCGCGACTGAGCAGCGCACCGCCCTTCCTTCGTTACACCCGTTAGCTGCCGCACCCGCCGCCGCGATCGTCGTTCGATCGTGACGGCGGGCACGCGCGTCCGGACGTTTTCACGCAACCGCATCGCACCACCGCTCGCTGCCTTTCAACCACCCCGCACCGGAACACCATCATGAAAAAACTCCTGTTCGCGCTGCCGCTCGCCGCGGCCGCCACCGCCCACGCGCAAAGCAGCGTCACGCTGTACGGCATCGTCGAAGATGGCGTCGACTACGTGTCGAACGTGCAGGGCAAGCACCTCGTGCAGCTCGCGTCAGGCGTAACGGCCGGCAGCCGCTGGGGCGTGCGCGGCACCGAGGATCTCGGCGGCGGCCTGAGCGCGATCTTCCGGCTCGAAAGCGGCTTCGACCTCAACTCCGGCCGCCTCGGCAGTGGGCTCGCGTTCTCGCGCAATGCGTACGTCGGCCTGAACGACACGAAGCTCGGCACGCTCACGCTCGGCCGCCAGTGGGATTCGATCGTCGACTACGTCGAGCCGTTCACGCTGAACGGCAACATCGGCGGCTATTACTTCGCGCACCCGAACGACATGGACAACACCGACAACGGCTTCCCGATCTCGAACGCGGTGAAGTACCGCAGCCCGACGATCGCGGGCATCACGTTCGGCGGCCTCTATGCATTCGGCGGGCAACCCGGCCGCTTCTCGGACAACGCGACGTTCAGCGTCGGTGCGAGCTACGCGGCGGGCCCGGTCGGCTTCGGCATCGGCTATCTGCGGATCAACAACCCGGGCGTGTCGACGCAGGGCTACCAGAACTATCCGGGCTTCACGAACGCGATCTACGGCAACTACCTCGATGCGGCGCGTGCGCAGAAGGTGTTCGGCGTGGGCGCGTCGTACCAGGTCGTGCAGTGGCTCAAGGTGCTGGCCGACTTCACGAACACGAACTTCCAGCAGGGCAGCGCGGGGCACGACGCGACGTTCCAGAACTACGAGCTGTCGACACTGGTCACGCCGACGCCGGCCGTGACGGTGGGCGCCGGCTATACGTACACGACGGGCCGCGACCACGCGACGAACGCAGAGCCGAAGTATCACCAGTTCAACCTGAGCGTCGAATACGCGCTGTCCAAGCGCACGAGCGTCTACGTGATGGGGGCATTCCAGAAGGCGGCCGGTGACGCACCGGTCGCGCAGATCGCGGGTTTCAATCCGTCCGGCAACCAGAAGCAGGCGGTGGGCCGCGCGGGTATCCGCCACGCGTTCTGACGTTCGCGATGGCTGACGGTCAGGCGTGGTGCCTGCCGTCAGTCGTTCGGCAAACGCCGCGAAGCATTTGCGCGCGGGGCCGCTTTCCATTCGCTTCCTTCAGACCATTTGATCAGTATGCCTACTCATTCGAATCGAAGAAAAAACAGGCGACGCCACCAGTTCACACCGGCGGTCACCCGCCGGCTGCTGTCGGCCGTCGGCGCATCGCTGATCGCCTGCACGATTGCCGACGACGCAGTGGCCCAGTCCTCCGTGTCGCTGTACGGGCTGGCCGACGTCTACATCGGTACGCAAAAGAGTCTCGGCAAGCCGCGCGCGTACGCGATGAATTCGGGCGGCTTCACGACGAGCTTCTGGGGCATCGGCGGCCGCGAGGATCTCGGCGGCGGCTACGCGCTGCAGTTCGCGCTCGAAGCATTCATGCGCCCGTCGAACGGCGGCGCCGGCCGCTTCAGCGGCGATACGTTCTTCGGGCGCAACGCATATGTCGGCGTCGCGACGCCGTACGGCGTGCTGCGCGCCGGACGCAACACGACGCCGTATTACATCTCCGCCGTGCGCTTCAACCCGTTCTCGACGTCGTTCGGCTTTTCGCCGGCGCTGAACCAGATGTACAAGGGCGTAGCGGGGCAAGGCCTCGTCGGCGACAACAGCTGGAGCAATTCGGTGTTGTATTCGACATCCGGCGAACACGCGCTGCAGGCAAGCCTGATCTATGCGACCGGCAACGAGCCGGGCCATACCGGCGCGAACCAGTGGGGCGGCAGCGTCACCTACGACGGGCACCGCGCGTTCAGCGCGACGCTCGCGTTCCAGCAGGCGAAATTCGACCGGATGCCCGGCGACCTGAACGCATCCATCGCCGGCTTCACGCAGCAGGACGCCGTGCTGGCCGGCGTCGGCTACGACCTGAAGTTCGTGAAGTTCACCGCGTTCTACCAGTACGTGCACGACGCAATCGACGGCGGCGGGCTCGGCACGCATAGCGGGCAAGTGGGCGCGGCGGTGCCGCTCGGCTTCGGCACGGTGCTCGCATCGGTGATGGCCGCGAAAAGCCACGGCCGCGATCGCCCTTCACGAACGACCTGGGCGCTCGGCTACGACTACCGGCTGTCGAAACGGACCGACGTCTACGTGGCCTACATGCGCGACCGCGCAAGCGGCTACGGCAATGGCGATTCGGCCGGGCTCGGCCTGCGCACGGCGTTCTGAACACACGCCATCAACGCGCCGTGACGGTGCGCACGCGGCGTGTGACTACGCGTCCACTTCCGCGTGCAGCAACAACACCGCGTCGCGCTTTTCCAGCAAATGCCGCCGCAGGATCGCCGCGAGCGCCTTGCCGTCGCGCGCCTCCAGCGCCTTGATCATCTCCTCGTGATCGTGCACCGCGCGATCCCACTTCTCGACGTGCTGGTTCGAGCGGAACCGCATCGACATGATCCGGCGGTTGATCGACTGGTACGTGGCGCGCAGCGCCGAGTTGCGCGCGGCCTCGTTGATGCGGTCGTGGATTTCCTGGTTGCGGCTGTAGTAGCCGGGCAGGTCGTTCTGCATCCGGCACGCGAGCATCGAGTAATGCAGCGCCTTGATCTCCGCGAGCTCCGCGGGCGTGATGCGCTCGCACGCCAGTTCACCTGAAAACGCCTCCAGCCCCGACATCAGCTCGAAGGTTTCGCGGATCTCCGATTCGCTCATCCGGTACACGCTCGCGCCGCGATTCGGCGACAGCACCAGCAGCCCCTCGGCCGCCAGCACCTTGAACGCCTCGCGCAGCGGCGTGCGCGAGATGCCGAGCGTCTCGCACAGCTCGCGCTCGTTCAGCCGCATGCCCGGCGTGAGCACACCTTCGACGATGAATTTGCGCAGGTGCTCGACGACCGTGTCGTGCAGCCGCTGCCGCTCCAGTTTCGGCAGTACCGGCGCGCCGCCGCCCTGCTCCAGATCATTCAAATCTTGCATGCAAAATCCTTCCTTCTTGCTTCCCGCGATTCTACTGCAACTCGCCCGACCCGAATATCTCCCCGCCAATGTCGGGTAAACACCGGCATTTTCGGCGAAATCAGCGCTTTGTTTTGCCGCGATCGTTCTGCTAAAGTATTTTGCATGCAAAATTCAAAATGCAACCAAGGAGACAGAACGACCATGCTGCAACTCGACTTCCACCCGTCCGGCCGCCATTTCCTGCAGATTCCGGGGCCGAGCCCGGTGCCCGACCGGATCCTGCGGGCGATGAGCTATCCGACCATCGACCACCGTGGCCCCGAATTCGGCGCACTCGGCCTCAAGGTGCTGGCCGGCATCAAGAAGATCTTCAAGACCACGCAGCCGGTGATCATCTATCCGGCGTCGGGTACCGGCGCATGGGAGGCCGCGCTGACCAACACGCTGAGCGCCGGCGACACCGTGCTGATGTATGAGACGGGCCACTTCGCGACGCTGTGGAAGAAGATGGCCGAAGCGCTCGGCCTGAAGCCCGAATTCCTCGGGCTGCCGGGCATCGAAGGCTGGCGCCGCGGCGTGCAGCCCGACATGATCGAAGCGCGCCTGCGCGCCGACACCGCGCACGTGATCAAGGCCGTGTGCGTGGTGCACAACGAAACCTCCACCGGCGTCACGTCCGACATCGCGGCCGTGCGCCGCGCGATCGACGCGGCCGGCCACCCGGCGCTGCTGATGGTCGACACGATCTCGGGGCTCGCGTCCGCCGATTACCGCCATGACGAATGGGGGGTCGACGTGACGGTGTCGGGCTCGCAGAAGGGGTTGATGCTGCCGCCGGGCATCAGCTTCAACGCGGTGTCGCCGAAGGCGCTCGCCGCCAGCGAGCACGCGACGCTGCCGCGTGCGTTCTGGGGCTGGCACGAGATCATCGAAGCGAACAGGAACGGCTACTGGCCGTACACGCCGAACACCAACCTGCTGTACGGGCTGGCCGAAGCGCTCGACATGATCCTCGGCGAAGGGCTCGACAACGTGTTCGCGCGCCACCAGCGGCTCGCGGAAGCGACGCGCCGCGCGGTGCGCGCATGGGGCCTCGAGATCCAGTGCGCGGACCCGGCCGTCTACAGCCCGGTGCTGACCGGCGTGATGATGCCCGACGGCGTCGACGCGGACGCCGTGCGCAAGCTGATCTACGAACGCTTCGACATGTCCCTCGGGCAGGCGCTCGGCAAGATGCGCGGCAGGATGTTCCGCATCGGCCATCTCGGCGACTGCAACGACCTCACGCTGATGGCCACGCTCGCCGGCTGCGAGATGGGGCTGAAGCTCGCCGGCGTGCCGGTTGCCGCGAGCGGCATCATCGCGGCGATGGACTATCTCGCAACCAACACACACACGCCCGCGCTACGCGCGGCGGCCTGACCGCGTGTGCCTGCGGCCCGCCGCAGGCACCCCGCTCGCTCCCTTTTGCGGCCCGCACGACGCGCGGCCGCGCTGCATCGGCACGAAATCGACACGAAAGCGGCCCCAGAGCCGGTGCGGTTGCAGCGGCAAGCCAGACAACATCAAGGAGACACAACATGAAGCTGTTCCGGGCGACCGGCATCGTGCTGGTGATGCTATGCGTGATGTACTTCATCACGTACCTCGATCGCGTGAACGTGAGCACGGCTGCCGCCGGGTTCGGCCGGGAATTCGGGCTGAACAAGACGGAGATCGGCCTCGTGTTCTCCGCGTTCGCGTATCCGTACCTCGTGTTCCAGATCATCGGCGGCTGGGTCAGCGACCGTTTCGGCGCACGCCGCACGCTGCTCGCCTGCGGGCTGCTGTGGGCCGCCGCGACGCTGCTCACCGGGATGGCCGGCGGCCTCGCGTCGCTGCTCGCCGCGCGCCTGCTGCTCGGCCTCGGTGAAGGCGCGACGTTCCCGGCGGCCACGTCGGCGATGTCGCGCTGGGTGCCGCGCGAGAAGCGCGGCTTCGCGCAGGGCATCACGCATGCGTTCTCGCGCGTCGGCAACGCGGTCGCGCCGGCCGCCGTCGTCGCGGTGATGGCCGTGTACGGGTGGCGCGAATCGTTCTACATCTGCGGCGTGATCAGCATCGTGTGGGTCGCGGTGTGGGCGCTCGTCTATACCGAACACCCGAAGGACCACCCGCGCATCACGCAGGCCGAACTCGATGCGCTGCCGCCTCCGAAGCAGAAGCCCGCGAACGTGCCGTGGGGCCCGCTGTTCCGCCGGATGATGCCCGTCACGATCGTGTACTTCTGCTACGGCTGGACGCTGTGGCTGTTCCTGAGCTGGATTCCGCAGTACTTCCTGCACAGCTACGACCTCGACCTGAAGAAATCGGCCGTGTTCGCGTCCGCGGTGTTCTTCGCGGGCGTGATCGGCGACACGCTCGGCGGCATCGTCACCGACCGCATCTACGCGCGCACCGGCAGCCTCAAGCGTGCGCGCAGCTGGATGGTGTCGATCTGCATGCTGCTCACGCTGCTGTCGCTGTTGCCGCTGCTCTTCACGCATCAGCTCTACGTGTCGATGGCGTGCCTCGCGGCCGGCTTCTTCTTCGCCGAAATGACGATCGGCCCGATGTGGGCCGTGCCAATGGACATCGCGCCGGAATACTCGGGCACCGCGAGCGGGATGATGAATTCCGGCTCCGCGCTCGCGGCGATCCTGTCGCCGGTGATCTCCGGCTTCGTGATCGACCGCTTCGGCAGCTGGGAGCTGCCGTTCATCGGCAGCATGGTGCTGATGGGCGTGGGCGTGCTGCTCGCGTTCCGCATGCAGCCGGACAGCCGCTTCGCCGATGCCCCCGCCGAACAACCGGCCGCCAATCGCTCGCCGGCCTGACGCCAACGGGGCGCTGCCGCCGGCGGCGCCCGCCTCTTTTTTGACTGCAACGATGACCCAAGCTACCCACGACCTCGCCGTCCGGCTCGCCGCCGGCTGGCAACACGGCATCGCGTTCGCCGCGCTGCCTTCGGAACTCGTCCCCGCCGATGCCGATGCCGCCTATGCGGTGCAGGCGCAAGTGCTCGCCGAGCGCAGCGCCGCGATCGGTGCGTGGAAAGTCGGCGCGAAGCAGCCCGACGGCCCGATCCAGGGCGCGCCGCTGCCGGACGACTGCCGCCATGCGAGCGGCGTGACGCTGCCGCGCGGCGCGTTCCGGCCGCTCGGCCTCGAACTGGAGATCGCGTTCCGCTTCGGCCGCGACTTCGCGCCGCGTGCTGACGTGTATGCCGACGATGAAGTGTTCGACGGCATCGCGCAGATGGGCGCATCGATCGAGATCGTCGCGAGCCGCTTCCGCGAATGGCCGGACGTCGCCCCCGTCGCGCAGCTCGCCGACCTGCAGAACCACGGCGCGCTCGTGCTCGGCGAGATGACCGGCTATCGGGACGATTTTCCGTTCCTCGCGCCGGCTCCCGCGTTCTCGTTCGACGGGCACGACATCGCCGGCACAGCACCGGGCACCAACCCGGCCGGCGACCCGCGCCGCCTGCTGCCGTGGCTCGTGAATCACGCGTCGCGGCGCGGCATCGCGCTGCCGGCCGGCACCGTGGTCACGACCGGCTCGTATACGGGGATGTTTTTCCCTCAGGCCGCGGGCACGGCCGTCGGCCGCATTCCCGGGTTGCCGCCCGTCAGCGTGACCCTCGCCTGATCCCCGCCCGATCCGCTCTCACCCAATACCGACCGCCGCCATGACATCCGCCGTCTCGCCTTCGCTGGTTCGCCCCGTTCATCTCGTGCCGTCGCAAGGCGCCGCGCTGTCGCCGCTGTTCGAGCGGCTGCGCAGGGAAATGCGCGGCGACGTCTACGCCGACCGCGCAAGCCGCGGCCGCTATGCGACCGACGCGTCGATCTACCAGATCATGCCGCTCGGCGTGGTCGTGCCGCGCGACCAGGATGACCTGCGGATCGCGCTCGACATCGCGCGCGACCGCAAGATCCCCGTGCTCGCACGCGGCGCCGGCACGAGCCAGTGCGGGCAGACGGTCGGCGAGGCGCTCGTCGTCGACAACAGCAAATGGCTGAACCGGATCGTCGAATTCGATGCACACGCGCGCACCGTCACCGTCGAGCCCGGCATCGTGCTCGATCACCTGAACGCGTGGCTGAAGCCGCACGGGCTGTGGTTTCCGGTCGACGTGTCGACGGCCGCGCAGTGCACGATCGGCGGGATGGCCGGCAACAACTCGTGCGGATCGCGCTCGATCGAGTACGGCAACATGGTGCACAACGTGCTCGCGATCGACGCGATCCTCGCCGACGGCAGCGCATGCCGGTTCGGCTCGCTCGCCCAACCCGTGACCGACCGCCGCACGCTCGACCTGCTGCACGGCGTCGAACGCATCGCGAAGCGCGAGCGCGACGAACTCGTCGAGCGCGTGCCGAAGGTGCTGCGCCGCGTGGCCGGCTACAACCTCGACCTGTTCGACTGCCAGAACCCGCGCGCGTACACCGACGACGGTCACGCGAATCTCGCCCACCTGCTCGTCGGCTCGGAAGGCACACTCGCGTACAGCCGGCAGATCACGCTGAAGCTCGCGCCGCTGCCCGCGCACAAAGCGCTAGGCGTCGTGAACTTCCCGACCTTCTACCAGGCGATGGACACCGCGCAGCACATCGTGAAGCTGAAGCCGGTGGCGGTCGAACTCGTCGATCGCACGATGATCGACCTGTCGATGGAGAACCCGGCGTTCCGCCCGGTGATCGAACAGGCGCTGGCCGGGCAGCCGCAGGCGATCCTGCTCGTCGAGTTCGCGGGCGAATCGCGCGACGCGCAACTCGCGCAGCTCGACCGGCTCGCCGAACTGATGGCCGATCTCGGGCTGCCCGACAGCGTCGTGAAGATGACCGATGCCGGTGCGCAGAAGGCGCTGTGGGACGTGCGCAAGGCCGGGCTGAACATCATGATGAGCATGAAGGGTGACGGCAAGCCGGTGTCGTTCATCGAGGATTGCGCAGTGCCGCTCGAACACCTCGCCGAATACACGCGCCGCCTGACCGACGTGTTCCACAAGCATGAAACCGAAGGCACGTGGTACGCACACGCGAGCGTCGGCACGCTGCACGTGCGGCCGATCCTCGACATGCGGCGCGACGGCGCGACGCGCATGCGCGAGATCGCCGAAGAGGCGGCGGCGCTCGTGCGCGAGTACAAGGGCGCGTATTCGGGCGAGCACGGCGACGGGCTGTGCCGCGGCGAATGGGTCGCGTGGCAGTACGGCCCGCGCCTGAATGCGGCGTTCGCGGAAATCAAGGCGCTGTTCGATCCCGACAACCGCTTCAATCCGGACAAGATCGTCAATCCGCCGAAGATGGATGCGCGCGAGCATTTCCGTTTCGCGCCCGGCTATGCGGCGCTGCCGCTGCGGCCCGCGCTTGACTGGTCGGCGTGGAACGTCACGCGCAATCCTCTGACCGGCGACGAAACCGCGCCCGGCACCGGTGCCGACATCACGCACGGGCTCGCGTCGGCCGTCGAGATGTGCAACAACAACGGGCACTGCCGCAAGTTCGACGCGGGCACGATGTGTCCGAGCTACCGCGTGACGCGCGATGAGCAGCACGTGACGCGCGGCCGTGCGAACACGCTGCGGCTCGCGGTGACGGGCCAGCTCGGCGCCGATGGCCTCGCCGGCGACGACGTGAAGGCCGCGCTCGACCTGTGCGTGTCGTGCAAGGGGTGCAAGCGCGATTGCCCCACCGGGGTCGATATGGCGCGCTTCAAGATCGAGGCGCGGCACGCGTGGAACCGCAAGCACGGCACGACGCTGCGTGAACGGCTCGTTGCGTACCTGCCGCGTTATGCGCCGTGGGCAGCACGGATGCGTGGTGCAATCGCGTTCGCCAATGGCGTGCCGGTTGTTGCGTCATGGATGAAGCGACGGATCGGCCTCGCGCCGCAGCGGGCGCTGCCTGCGTTTGCGCGGCCGTTTCTGGCGAACGTCAGTGCGGATATGTCGGCGTCGTCTAAAACCGGCTCGACCACCCGCGAAGTACTGCTCTTCGTCGATACGTTCAGCAACTACCAGGAACCGGACAACGCCCGAGCCGCGCAGGCCGTACTCGAAGCGGCCGGCTATACCGTGCATTTCAACGTGCGCGAAGGCGAGCGGCCACTGTGCTGCGGCCGCACGTTCCTCGCGGCCGGGCTCGTCGACGAAGCGAAGGCCGAGGCGAAACGCACGCTCGATACGTTGCGGCCTTACCTCGAACGCGGCGTCGCGATCGTCGGGCTGGAGCCTTCGTGCCTGCTGTCGATGCGCGACGAATTTCTGGCCTACGGTCATGGCGACGAAGCCGCGCGGCTCGCGAGCCACGCGTTCCTGTTCGAGGAGTTTCTCGTGCGCGAGCAGCAGGCAGGCCGGTTGTCGCTGCCGCTACACGAAATCGATGCGAAGGAAGCACTCGTACACGGCCACTGTCATCAGAAGGCATTCGGCGCGTTCACGCCGGTGCAGACCGTGTTGCGCTGGATTCCGGGGCTGACGGTGTCGCCGGTCGAATCGTCGTGCTGCGGGATGGCCGGCAGCTTCGGCTACGAAGCCGAGCATTACGACGCGTCGCAAGCGATGGCCGAACTTTCGCTCCTTCCGGCGGTACGGGCGCGGGCCGAAGGCGCGATCGTCGTCGCGGACGGCACAAGTTGCCGGCATCAGATTCAGGACGGCGCGCAAACACAGGCCGTGCATGTGGCGAAGGTGCTGGCGCGGGCGTTGCGGAACTGATGGCGATCTCGACGGACAGCACACGTCACGCTGACACGGCCGCCACCGTCACGCCGCCTCGCCGATCCCGCCCATCAGCATCATCAGTTGCTCGCGCAGCCACCGGCTGCCCTGGTCCTGATCGGCGCTGCGATGCCAATAGCAGAAGTATTCGAGGGCCGGCATCTCGAACGGCAGTTCGAGAATGCGCGCCGGATAGCGCTGCAGCAGCCGCAGCGGCGCCGTCAGTGCGAGATCGCCGCGCATCGCGATCAGCGGCGCGACCATGTAGTGCTGCACGCGCATCTGGATGGTGCGGCGCAGCCCGAGGCGCGTCAGCTCCGCGTCGACGTGCCCGCTGCCCTTGCGGCGGCTCGACACGTGGATGTGCCCCATCGCAAGGTAGTCGTCCATGGTGAGCGTGTCGCCCTTGAACGGGTGGTCGTCGCGGATCATGCACGCATAACGGTCGCGCACGAGCAGCGCCTGGTGCAGGTGCGGATCGCCGATCAGCGGCGCGTCGATCGCGATGTCGACGGAGCCGTTCGCGAGCGCGGTCGCGACTTCGCGGCGGTCCATCGTGTAGCTGCGCACGTGCATGCCGGGCGCGTGCGTCTGCAGCAGTTCACCGAGCGCGGGCAACAGCAGCGCTTCGGTCAGGTCGCTCATGCTCATCCGGAACACGCGCGTCGACGACGCCGGATCGAACACGTCGCCTTCATGCGCGCTCGAATCGAGCAGTTGCATCGCCTCGCGCACGCGGCCGACGATGTTCTCGGCCAGCGGCGTGGGCATCATCCCGGCCGGCGTGCTGACGAACAGCGGATCGTTCAGGGTCTTGCGCAGCCGCGCCAGCGCGTTGCTGACGGCCGGCTGCGTGAGATTCAGCACCTCCGCGGCCCGCGTCAGGTTGCGCTTGGTGTAGATCGCGTCGAATACGACGAACAGGTTCAGGTCAATCTTCGAAAGGCGCATCGCCGGATCTCCTTGCCGGCATCTTACGGCGGGCGCCGCCAGTTCGTCCACGGCCCTGCGCATCCTGGCGCGACGCTCAGCCGCGCGGCGGCGGCGTCAGGTACGGTGCCGTCGAACCCGGCTCGCCGTCCTTGATTTCCATCCGCGCGATCGCCTGCAGGTGCACCTCGTCCGGGCCGTCGGCGAAGCGCAGCGCGCGGCCCCAGGTCCAGAGGTCGGCGAGCGGCGTATCGGGGCTCAACCCCGCCGCGCCGAACACCTGCATCGCGCGATCGCACACGTCCGTATAGACGGTCGGCACCAGCGCCTTGATCATCGCGATTTCCTTGCGGGCGGCCTTCGCGCCGACCTTGTCGATCATCCACGCGGCCTTCAGCACCAGCAAACGCGCCTGCTCGATCTCGATGCGCGAGCGCGCGATCCATTCGCCGACCGTGCCGTGCTTGTTCAGCGGCTTGCCGAACGCGACGCGCGACTGTGCGCGGTCGACCATCAGCTCCAGCGCAAGCTCGGCCGCGCCGATCGAACGCATGCAGTGGTGGATGCGGCCCGGCCCGAGGCGGGCCTGCGCGAGCGCGAAGCCGCTGCCTTCCTCGCCGAGCAGGTTGCTCGCCGGCACCCGCACGTTGTCGAACGTGATCTCGCAGTGCCCTTCCGGTGCGTAGTGATTGACCACCGTGATGTTGCGCACGATCGTCACGCCCGGCGTGTCGCGCGGCACGAGGATCATGCTCTGCTGCTGGTGCGACGCGGCCTCGGGATCGGTCTTGCCCATCACGATGAAGATCTTGCAGTTCGGATGCGCGGCGTTCGTGATGAACCACTTGCGGCCGTTGATCACGTACTCGTCACCCACGCGCTCGATGCGCGTCGTGATGTTCGTTGCATCCGACGACGCCACGTCGGGCTCCGTCATCGCGAACGCCGAGCGGATCTCGCCGCGCAGCAGCGGCTTCAGCCACTGTTCGCGCTGCTCGGGCGACGCGAACATGTGCAGCAGTTCCATGTTGCCGGTGTCCGGCGCGTTGCAGTTGAACACTTCCGACGCCCAGCCCACGCGCCCCATGATCTCGGCGAGCGGTGCGTATTCGAGGTTCGTCAGGCCCATGCCGGGCTCGTCGTCCTTCAGGTGCGGCAGGAACAGGTTCCACAGCCCTTCCGCCTTCGCGCGCTCCTTCAGTTCCTCCATGAACGACACGGGATACTGGCCCGCGTGCACTTCCTCGTTCCACTGGCGGATGCGCGGCACGATGTGCGCGTCCATGAATGCGCGCACGCGGCTGCGCAGTTCTTCCACTTTCGGGGTGTAGCCAAAGTCCATGATCAACTCCTCGATTCCGTTCGTCCGGTTCCGTCAGAAGGCCGAGACACCGCCGTCGACGGCGACGGCCTGCCCGGTCAGATAAGTGTTTTCCTTCGCGCACAGCGTCAGCATCGTCGCGACGATTTCCTCGGGCCGGCCGAGCCGCTTCATCGGCGAGCCCTGCGCGAGAAAATCCTGGCGGTCGCCGATATCGCTGTCGGTGACCATCGGCGTCGTGCTGTAGAACGGGCACACCGCATTCACGCGGATGCCGTGGCGCGCGTATTCGATGGCCGCCGTCTTCGTGAGCCCGACCACCGCATGCTTCGACGCCGCGTAGGCCGCCAGCTTCGGCGCACCGCCGAGCCCGGCCATCGACGCGACGTTCAGGATCACGCCTTCGCGCTGCGCGAGCATCTGGCGGATCTGGTGCTTCATCCCGAAGAACACGCCCTTCGCGTTCACCGCGAAGCTCAGGTCGAGATCGGCTTCCTCGGTGTCGATCAGCGCCTTCATCGGCGGTGCGATGCCCGCATTGTTGATGCCGACGTCGAGCCGGCCGAAGCGCTCGGCCGCCGCGTGCACCAGCGCCGCCACCTCGGCCTCGACGCGCACGTCGCAGCGCTGCGCAATCACGTCGGCGCCGGCCGCGCG